>NZ_JBHUQX010000638.1:0-3581 GCF_042674225.1 Streptomyces sp. NPDC056948 | reverse complement strand
CGGCGATGGCGAACAGGATGCCCTTCTCCTCGGACAGCTTGTTCACCGCCGCTTCCAGCGGGTCGATCGCGGGCGTGTCGCCGCCGCCCAGGCTCATGTTGACGACGTCGGCGCCCTCGGCTGCGGCCCACTCGATGCCGGCGAGGACCTCGGAGTCGCTGCCGAATCCGCCGTCGTCGAGCACCTTGCCGTTGAGGACCTTCGCGCCGGGCGCGACGCCCTTGTACTTGCCGCCGGACTTCGCGCCGGTGCCCGCCGCGATCGAGGCGACGTGCGTGCCGTGGCCGACCTTGTCGGTGGTGTCGGGCGAGGTGGTGAAGTTCTTGGCGCCGATCACCTGGCCCTTGAGGTCGGCGTGGGTGGCGTCGACACCGGTGTCGAGGACGGCGATCTTCACGCCCTTGCCGTCGAAGCCGGCCGACCACGCCTTGGGGGCGCCGATCTGCGCGACGGACTTGTCGAGGCTGGCCTTGCGGACGCCGTCGAGCCAGACGTGCGCGATGCCGGATGCGGTCTTGTCGCCGTTGGTGACCGCGTCCCACAGGTCGGGCGTGTCCTCCTTGGGCGTCTGCACCGCGTCCGCGTTCACGGACTTCAGCGAGTGGCTCAGCGTGCCCGCGTCGCGGACGTCGGCCTTGGTGGCCGTGGCGCTGCCCTGGTAGCCGACGATGACCTTCAGGCCCTTCTTCTGGGCCTTGCGGGTCGTGGACTTGTTGAGCTCGGTGACGTCGAAGAGCCGCTGGTCGAGCTTGCCGGTGGCGACCAGGCGGGCCGCGTCGGCGGGGATCACGAGGGTGTGGCCGTCGAGCTTGCGGACCTGGACGGGAATGTCCTCGCGTCCCTTGGCCCGCTCCAGGCCGACGACGCGCCCCTTGGCGTCCAGGACGACCCGGTCGCCGGTGATCAGCGTGATGCGGTGCTTGGCGGTGAGCGAGGTGGGCTTGGAGGCTGCGGCCGTCTGCTCGCCGTTCGCCGACGCCGGGCTGGTCATACCCGCCGCCAGGGCCACGGCCGCCGCTGTGGCGACCGTGGCCGCGCACGCCTTTTTCACTTGTCTGCGCAAGATTCCCCCTTGCAGAAGAACCAGGTGAATTCCCCGTTCACCCGGCCGGGGGTGGTCTCGTACGCATGGCCGTACACCCCCCGGAATACGCAGTATGCCGAGGGGTGATCAGGTGCTCAATAGATGAGAAGAAGGTAAGAAGTCCGTCGGCTGACTGTTACACGGCCGCCGGAACTCCGTTACAGGACCGCATGGTTACGCCCGGGCGTTCTCCTGGACGGTGATCCGCCCCTTGCGGATGGTCGCCACGCGCGGGGCCTGCTTAGCGATGGCCGAGTCGTGGGTGACCATGACGAAAGTGAGCCCGAGCTCCTTCCACATGCGGATCAGCACGTCCATGATCTCATCGCGCATCGACTCGTCGAGATTGCCGGTGGGTTCGTCGGCGAGCAGCACCTTCGGCTGTTTCACGAGGGCCCGGGCGATGGCGACGCGCTGCTGCTGGCCGCCGGACATCTCGCCGGGCAGATGCGCGAGGCGTTCGCGGAGGCCGACCGATTCCAGTGCCTCCGCGGCCCGTTCGCGGCGCTGTTTCGCCTTCATGCCGAGCGGGACGAGGGCGGTCTCCACGTTTTCCTGTGCGGTGAGCGTCGGGATCAGGTTGAAGGACTGGAAGACGAAGCCGATGCTTTCGCTGCGGACGCGGGTGAGGCGTGCCTCGGGCAGCGCGGCGAGGTCGGTGCCGTCGAGGACGACCTGGCCGGAGGTGGGGCGGTCGAGGCCGCCGAGCATTTGAAGCAGGGTGGATTTTCCGCCGCCCGTGGGGCCCTGGATGACCAGTCTGTCGCCGTCGGGGATGGTGAGGTCTATTCCGTCGAGGGCTTGGACGGTGTCTTTGGCTCGGGTGTAGTGCTTGGTGACCGCTCTTAGTTCGTACATGGTTCGGGCTCCTGTGGATCGTCTTTTGGGTGCGGGCCGTGGAGGGCTGGTCGCGCCCACGCGGCGGAGCCGCACATGGATGCAGCCCCGCGCCCCTGAAAGGGCGTTACTCGACTCGGCGTAGTGCGTCCGCCGGGCGGAGTCGCGAAGCCCGCCACCCGCCGAACGCTCCGGCGATCAGACCGCCTGCCACCGCCAGCCCCACCGCCAGCGCGATCGTCGTCAGGGCGACCGGTGCGGTGAGGGCGACGTCGAGGGTCTTCGTCGCGGCCTGGCGGCCGGGGCCGCCGAAGCCCCCTCTGAAGCCGTCACCGCCCCCAGAGCCCAACTGCGCCTGGAGCGTGGGACTCACCGCCGTCACGGCATACGCCCCCGCCAACCCCAGCGCGATCCCCAACACCCCGCCCACCAGCCCGTTGACGACCGCCTCTCCGACCACCTGCCGCGTCACCCGGCCCGACTTCCAGCCCAGGGCCTTGAGCGTGCCGAACTCGCGCACCCGGCGGGAGACCGCCGAGGACGTGAGGAGGCCCGCGACCAGGAACGCGGCCACGAGCACCACGACCGACAGCCACTTGCCGACACTCGCCGCCAGCGAGGACGCCGTGGACAGCGAGCCGGACACCGTGTCCGCGAGGTCGGCGGAGGTCGTCACCGTCGTGCCGGAGATGTTCTTCTGCAGGGCCGACTTGACGGAGTCGATCCGCTGCGAGTCGGTCGCCTTGACATAGACCGTGGTGACCTTGTCCTTCGCGTCGGCCAGGGTCTGTGCCCGTCGCAGCGGGATGTAGAGGTCGGCGGCCGCGTCCCCGCTGTCGGCCGTGGCGATGCCGACGACCTCGAACTTGGTTCCCTTGACGGTGACCGTGGACCCCGCCTTGAGCTTCTTCTCCTTGGCGTACGCCGAGTCCGCCACGGCGACCTCGGCGTCGGTCTCGCTCGTCCTGAACGCACGGCCGCTGGTGATCTTGGAAGAGGTCAGCGGGCCGAGAGCCGGCTTGGTGACGTCCGTGCCGTAGACGGAGTAGCTGTTGACGTCGAAGTCGGCGCCGCCGCCCTCGACGCGGCCCTGCGGGGACGGCTGGGCACCCCCGAGGCCGCCGCCCCGGCCGCCTTCCTGCCCGCCGCCTTCGCCCTGCTGGAACCGGCCCCGCGTGAACTCGCCGCTGACCTTGACGACCTGGAGGCTCAGCCCGCCCACCGCGTCCGCGACCCCGCTCTGCGCGTCGACCTTGCCCACGGTCGAGCTCGCCAGCGTCTGGAAGCCCTGCACCACGACCCGGTCGCTGCTCTGCTCACCGCCGGAGCCGTCGTCCTGGGCGTCGAAGCGGAAGCGGGGCCGCTCGGCGCCGCTCCCGGCCGGTGCGGCGGCCTTGGTCACGGTCATGTCCGTGCCCAGCCCGTACAGCGACTGGAGGACCTTGTCCTGGGCCTTGCTCATGCCGGCGGACACGGAGGTGACGACGATGACCAGCGCGATACCCAGCGCGAGGCCGGAGGCGACGACGAGGGCCGCCTTTCTGCGGCGGCGCAGCTCGCGCCTCAAATAGGTGAAGAACATGGCCGCAAGCTAGGGACGGTCTGTGATGAGCGCTTGAGCCACGCATAAGAGCTGGATGAGAAGAGCCGTGGACACGAC
>NZ_JBHUQX010000637.1:0-3596 GCF_042674225.1 Streptomyces sp. NPDC056948 | reverse complement strand
GCCGTACTCGGCGCGGAAGACCGCCTCGACGTCCACGCCCATCAGTCGGCGTCCCCCATGAAGGGGCGCACCTCGATCGGCAGCGTGGTGGCGAGAGCCGCCTTGCGCCCCCACTCCAGGGCGGCGTCCAGGTCGGGCGCCCTGACGAGGCAGATGCCGCCGAGCATCTCCTTGCCCTCGGCGTACGGGCCGTCGGTGATCAGGACGTCGCCGTCGCGGGGCCGCAGCACGGTGGAGGACTCCGGGCCGTGCAGCCCTCCGGCGAAGACCCAGGCACCCGCCTCGCGCAGCTCCTGGTGGAAGGCGTCGAGGTTCTCGCCGATCTCCTCGAGGACCTCGGGGGCGGGCGTAGCGCCGACCGGCTGCATCACGCTGAGCAGGTAGTACTTCATGACGGCCTCCATGGCGTCCGGATGCCGGGGCATCGGGGGGATGGACTGTCGGTGGGTCCTTGCACCTCCTACACGAACGACACACCCCCGGATCGACACCCCGCGCCGCGCGACCGGGAGAATTTCTCCCATGACCACCACACCCCATCCCCTCGTCACCCGCGCCCAGCGACTGGCACACGATCTCCTCGTCCCGCACGCCGAGCGCGTCGACCAGGAGGGTGTGCCGGCGAGCCACATCGCGGCCGTGAAGCGGTCGGGGCTGCTCGGGGTGGGCGCGCCGAAGGAGTACGGCGGGGCGGACGCGCCCGTAGGCGTGGCGCGGGAGACCGCGGAGATCCTGGCGGGGGCGTGCTGCTCCACATGGTTCGTGCAGACACAGCACCACACTCCGGTGAAGCTGATCGCCACATATGACTCACCCGTCCGCGAGAAGCTCCTGCGTCCGCTGGCGACCGGCGAACTGATGGCCGGTATCGCGTACGCCCATGTCCGTGGCTTTCCCCGCGTCCCCGTGCGGGCGGTGCCCGAGCGGGGCGGCTGGCGGTTCGAGGGAACGGTGCCCTGGTTCACGGGCTGGGGCCTGAACGACGTGATGCTGCTGGCCGGTGTGACGGACACGGCCGAGGTGGTGTTCGTCCTGACCGAGGCCCGCGAGCAGCCGGGGCTTTCGCCGTCGGCGCCGATGCGGCTCGCGGCGCTCACCGCCGCCCGTACGGTCTCTCTGGAACTGGACGGCCTGTGGGTTCCGGACGAGGCCGTCGTGCTGCGCGTGCCGCAGAAGGAGTTCGCTCTGGTCGACCTGCCCAGGGCCGCCAACGCCAGTCCGGCCGTCTTCGGGGTGGCGTACGCGGCGCTGGACCTGGTGGCGGACGCCCCGGACGGCCAGGAGACGGCCCGCTCGCTGCGGGACCGGCTCGACGAGGTCCGGAGGGAGGCCTACGCGCTGGCCGACCACCCGGTCCCGCACGAGTGCGTCCCGGAACGGCTTGCTGTGAAGACTCGCGCGTACGACCTCATGCGTGCGGCCACGACCGCGGCGGTCGTGGCCGGGGGCGGCCGGTCCATGGCCCTGGACAGCCGGGCGCAGCGGCTGGCCCGGGAGGGGATGTTCCTGCTGGTGCAGGGCCAGACGGCCGAGGCACGCCGGACGCACCTCGGGTCGCTGGCGTCCGGCTAGCCGAGCTGCGGCAGGAGCGGCTTGTCGGTCGGACTTCCGGTCGGGGAGGTGGCCTTGCCGCAGAACTCCGCTTCGATCACATCGACGTAGAGCGATCCGTTCTGGAGCCAGTCACCGTTGATGTTGAACGTCAACTGGTGCTCACCGTCCTGTGTGCCCACCATCGCGGACACGGAGCCGTTGGTACGGCCGGTCTTGCCCACCACCTTCACCCCGCAGGACAGCTCCGCGAACTCGACGCCGAGCCCGAACCCCAGCCCGTCCCCCGACGGGACCTCTTCGAGCATTTCCTTCATCTGGGCCGGTGGCAGCAACTCGCCCTCGATCAGGGCCCGTTGGAAGCGGTTGAGGTCGCCGCTGGTGGAGATGACGTCGCCGGCCGCGCCCAGCCAGGTCATGTTCTGTTCGGTGGCGTCATGGATCTCGGCGTCCGGGGCCTCCTCGTGGAGCCGGGAGTAGGCGACGGGGTGCGGGTTCGGCATCTTCGGCGATGTCCCGGGGAAGGACGTCCCGCGCAGCTTCAGCGGCCGGATGACGCGACGAGTGATCTCCTGCGCGTACGAGTCGCCCGTCGCCTTCTCGATGACCATCCCGGCGATGACGAAGTTGGTGTTCGAGTACACCGGCGCCGTCTCCGGGTCGGGCAGCGGCCGGTACTTCAGCGCGATCGCCACGAGTTCCTCGGGCGTGTGGGTGTCGTACCGGTGCTCCGGGAAGCCGGGGCCGGCTGCGCCGTGGATGAACGCGGGGTCGTCGGTGTAGTTGGCGATGCCGCTGGTGTGGTTGAGGAGCCGGCGCAGGGTGATCTTGCTGCCGTCGTAGCCGTTGCCCCGCACCAGGCCGGGCAGCCAGGACTCGACCGTGTCGTCCAGGCTCAGTCTGCCTTCGGCCTCCAGTTGGAGCAGGACGGTCGCGACGAACGTCTTGGTGATGCTGGCCCCGCGGAAGTGGTCGGCGGAAGAACGCTTGCGGCCGGTGCCGGTGTCCGCGTGGCCGGCCACCGCGGACCAACTCTCCTTGTGGTCGCGGACCTTGGCCGCCACGCCGGGGAGCCCGCCCTTCTCGACCAGATCCCGCAGTGCGGTTCGGGTCGCCTCATGGCCGTGCTTGGACTGTGCCGCGTGTGCGGACGGGGCGAGTGCCGCCGTTCCGGCGGCCAACGCCACGGCCAGGGCTAATGAGACGGTGCGTGCGGTCCGCTGCTTCATGCGTGTGTGCCTCCCGGTCACCAAGGGGCAGGGCTTGCCCCTTGGTGCGGAGGACGCCGAAGTCGAGCTCCAGGGTTGATCTTCGGAAGGCCGGAGGCGTCAGCCCGCCACGGCCAGCAGCGGGGTGCGGCCGAGCGCCGCGGAGAACTGGTCCACCACCTGGGTGAGTGCCTCCGCGGCGGCAGGCGCTACGGTCAGGGAGCCGTCGTCCTGCACGGTCAGGTCCTTGTCGAGGGTGAACCAGCCCTGCACCGTGTGGGCCGCCCCCATGGAGGTGAGCACCGGACGCAGGGCGTAGTCGATGGCCAGGACATGGGCGATGCTGCCACCCGTGGCGAGCGGCAGCACGGTCTTGCCGGTGAGGGCGTACTGCGGGAGCAGGTCCAGCAGGGCCTTGAGGACACCGGAGTAGGAGGCCTTGTAGACGGGGGTGCCGACGACGACGCCGTCGGCACGCGCGAACAGCTCGGTGGCCTCGACGATCGCGGGATGCCGGAAGTCCGCGCCGAGCAGGGCCTCGGCGGGGATGGTGCGGACGTCGAGCGGGATGACGTCATGGCCCTGCGCGGCCAGCCGCTCGTCCAGGTGGCGCAGCAGTCGGCTGGTGCGGGAGGAGGCGGAGGGGCTGCCGGAGACGGACAGGACGGTGGCCATGGGTTCTCTTTCCGGGAGAAGGCGCGACTGCGCGCGGCAGAGCCGCATTCGGGGACGCCGTTTCAGCCGCGGTCAGCCCCGTTCAAGGGGCGTGAAAGAGCGACGAATTCAGGCGTGCGGGAAGCTGCGAGCCGGAAGGCTCAGGCTGCGGCGCGACAGGAA
>NZ_JBHUQX010000636.1:0-3605 GCF_042674225.1 Streptomyces sp. NPDC056948 | reverse complement strand
CGGTGAGGGGGCGCGTCCGCGGACCGGCGAAATGGGGCTCGCTACTTCTTGGAGCCGGCGGCCTTGCCGAAGCGGGCCTCGAAGCGGGCCACACGGCCACCGGTGTCGAGGATCTTCTGCTTGCCCGTGTAGAACGGGTGGCACTCGGAGCAGACATCGGCACGGATGGTGCCGGACTCGATGGTGCTGCGAGTCGTGAACGACGCGCCGCAGGTGCAGCTGACCTGCGTCTCGACGTACTCGGGGTGGATGTCGCGCTTCAAGGTGTCTCCTAGGTTTCGGGAGGGCGCCGGGTCGCTGCCGCGGGATGCGGGAGCGTGAACCGGAGCCGACGTACCAGTCTGCCAGGACTGGGGCCATCCCCCAAAACCGGGGGTTGCTGTTGTTTGTTCCCTGCGGGCCGGTGGGGGGCATTCGCGCAGTTCCCCGCGCCCCTGAGGGACGTGCCCGTCAGGGCGCGCTCACGACGTCCTTGGCCTCGCCCGAGGCGTTGCCCTTCGTGGCGCTCTCCGGGATCGGCTTGTCGTGTTCCAGGGCCTTCCAGATCTGGTCGGCCTTCTTCTCCTGGAGGAGGACGCGGTTGGGGTCGGCGGGGTCGTAGGCGACCGGCATGGTGACCATGTTCATGTTCCCCGGGGTGATGCCCTTGAGGCCGTTCGCGAAGGACACGAGCTTGTTGACCGAGCCGAGGTCGGAGTCGGCCGTCACCGTCTTGGTCGCGGTTTCCGCGAGGTCGTAGAGCTTCTTCGGGTTGGAGAAGACGCCGACGTCCTTGACCTGGTTGAGCAGGGCCTTGATGAAGGCCTGCTGGAGCTGGATGCGGCCCAGGTCGGAGCCGTCGCCCACGCCGTGCCGGGTGCGGACCAGGCCGAGGGCCTGCTCGCCATCGAGTCTGTGGGTGCCCGCCTTCAGCTTCAGGTGGCTGTCGGGGTCGTCGATGCGCTCGGTCGTGGTCACCTCGACACCGCCGAGGTCGTCGATGAGCGTCTGGAAGCCGGCGAAGTCGACCTCCAGGTAGTGGTCCATGCGCAGGTCGGTGATCGACTCGACGGTCTTCACGGCGCAGGCGGCCCCGCCCGTGGAGTACGCGGAGTTGAACATCACGCCGTTCGCGGCGGGGTACTGCTTGCCCTTGGTGTCCGTGCAGGAGGGCCGGTCGATGAGGGTGTCACGCGGGATGGAGACCACGCTGGCCTTCTTGTGACCCTTGTTGACGTGCACGATCATCGCCGTGTCGGAGCGGGCGCTGCCGTCGTCGGTGCCGCCGCCGAGCTTCTTGTTGCCGCCGGCGCGGGTGTCGGAGCCGAGGACGAGGATGTTCTCGGAGCCGTTGTCGGCCTTCTTGGGCCGGTCGGTGCCGAGGGCCTGGTCGATGTCGACGCTCTTGAGGTTGCCGTTGAGCTTGAAGTACACGTACCCCGCCCCGGTCCCGCCCAGGACGACGATGCCCGCCGCGGTCCAGGCCATGACCATCATGCCCTTGTGACGCTTGCGGGGCTTGCGGCGTCGGCCCTTGGCGCGGTGGCTTGATCCGGTGGTGCCGGTCTCGCCCGGTATACCCGGACCCGGCGTGCTCTCGGCAGACATGTGCTCCTCGGCTCGTCCTCGGTCGATTACCCCCTGCGGTCGGCGCCAGGCGTACTCGGTCGGGGGACTACCCCCTGGCACCATCGTCGCTCCGCCTGGTCAGACGGGGAAACTCGGGAAAGGGTTGCACAACGGACTGTGCCCACCGCGTGCGGCGATGGGCACAGTGCGTGTTCGTCACAGCGGGGTATATCCCGCTCACCTGCGGTTTCAGCCGAAGATGTCGTACTGCTTGAAATCGGTACCTACGGACTTCCTTGTGGCAAAGATCTCGCTGGTCGCCTTGCCGGTGCCCGGGTACAGATAGAGCGTGCCGCCGGGGGTGCGGGCCAGGAAGTCGGCCTTGCCGTCGCCGGTGATGTCGCCGGTCGCGTCGAAGGCGTTGTAGCCGCCCCAGGAGCGCACCTTGACCCGGGCCGAGAAGGCGCCGGAGCCGGACTTGCCGGTGCCCTTGTAGAGGTAGATGTGGCTGCCCGACTTGCTGCGGGCGATCAGGTCGGTCTTGCCGTCGCCGGTGAAGTCGCCCTTGCCGCGCACGGAGTTGTACTGGTTCCAGCCGGAGCCGGCCTTCACGCGGGCCGCGAAGGTGCCGTTGCCCTTGCCCGGGTAGATCCACAGCACGCCCGCGGAGTCGACCGAGAGCAGGTCGGGCAGGTAGTCGCCGGTGACGTCACCGGGGGTGATGACGCGGGTGCGGGTCTTCCAGTTGTCGGCGATCTTCTTGGTGGACCAGGCGTTGTCGGCGAGCACGAAGTGGGTCCAGAAGACGTCGCCGTCGCTGCTGCGCCGGTAGACCAGGTCCTGGAAGCCGTCGCGGTCGAAGTCCGTCTGCAGGACGACGTTGAAGCCGTCCCAGTTGCCCCAGGACTGGCGGGCGGCGAACGACGTGCCCTTGGAGTCCTTGGAGTAGCCGGTCTTCGTGGACGCGTTGCGCACCCACAGGTCGGCCTTGTGGTCGCCGCTGATGTTGGTGTCGTCGACGCGCGGGTAGGCGGCGCCGACGTACGTGCTGACCTTGCTGAAGACGCTGTAGGCGCCCTTGGCGACGCAGTCGGTCACGCCCCAGGACACGACACCGACGATCCGGTTGTTGACGACCAGCGGGCCGCCGGAGTCGCCGTTGCAGGCGGAGGTGGTGCCGGAGTCGCTGCCGGTGGCGGGCTTGCCCGCGCAGACCATGTGGCCCTTGACGAAGTCCCTGCCGTAGGCGCCGGCGCAGGTGGTGTCGGACTGGACGGGCAGCGTGGCCGTCTTCAGCCTCTCGGAGATGGCGTCGCTGGTGGAGCTGGTGCGGCCCCAGCCGTAGACCTTGGCGCTGGTACCGGCCTTGTACGAGGCGGTGTCACCGGACGTCGTCATCCGGATCGGCGTGGCCTTGACCCGCTCGGGCAGGGTGAGCACCGCGATGTCGTTGTCGATCGTCGTCGCGTTGTACGACGGGTGGTTCCATTGCCGCAGGACGCCCTTGGCTTCGCCGCCATGCAGGTCGGTGCCGTCGGCCGAGGGCAGCTGGGCGGTGCCGGTGACGACGGCGCCGTTGGCGTTCCAGTCGTAGCCCTTGACGCAGTGCGCGGCGGTGAGGATCTTCGTCGGCGCGACGACGGCGCCGCCGCAGAAGAAGCCGATGTCGTCGCTCGTGCTCGAGGTGCCCCGGTCGTCGAAGTAGTGGAGCTGTGCCATCCACGGGGCCGAGGTGATGGTGGTCTGGCTGCCGCCGATGACCTTCGGGTCGATGCGGCCCTCGTTCGTGCTCGCGCTCAGCGACGCCTTGCTCGTCCTGCCCGCGGTGTCGTCACCGGCCAGGGCGCCCGCGACGCGCTTCTCCAGCTCGGCGGACGACGGCGAGCCGATGGCGGGCTTGACCGTCGGCTGCGGCAGCGGGGTGGCCGCGTCGGCGGATGTCGTCAGCAGCGCGGCGGCCACGGCAGCCGCGACACCGGCCGCGGCCACGGGCAGTGCGATACGTATCCGGCGTCTGTGGCGCCCGCCCCCAGGCATGGATGTACCCACGAATGTCC
>NZ_JBHUQX010000635.1:0-3607 GCF_042674225.1 Streptomyces sp. NPDC056948 | reverse complement strand
GTGTCCTCCTGCTTGTTCGGAATTCTCCTTCGGAGCGTTTTCTCATGATCACCGTTCGTGACGTCGACGTGCGCGTGGGCGCGCGTCTGCTGCTGTCCGGCGTCTCCCTCCACGTCTCCCCCGGCGACCGCATCGGCCTGGTAGGCCGCAACGGCGCGGGAAAGACCACCCTGTTGCACACCTTGGCGGGCGCCCTGCGGCCCGCCGCCGGAACCGTCGCCCGCACCGGCGACGTCGGCCATCTCCCGCAGGACTCCCGCGCGGCCGACCAGTCGGTCACCGTCACCGACCGGATCCTGTCCGCGCGCGGCCTGGACCGCGCCGTACGGGCGCTGCGCCGTGCCGAGGCCGCGATGGCCGACGGTGCGGAGCGGTCGATGAACGCCTATGTGCGGGCCGAGGCCGAGTTCCAGGCGCGCGGCGGCTACGCGGCCGAGGCGGAGGCCGCACGGGTCGCCGCCGGGGTCGGGCTGCCGGCGGGTCTGATGGACCGGCCGCTCGGCGCCCTGTCGGGCGGTCAGCGACGGCGCGTGGAGCTGGCCCGCATCCTGATCGCCGGGCACGGCACCCTGCTGCTGGACGAGCCGACGAACCACCTCGACGCCGACTCGATCACCTGGCTGCGCGCCTTCCTCGCGAGCCATCAGGGCGGGCTGGTGATGATCAGCCACGACACGTCGCTGCTGGCCGGCACCGTGAACCGGGTGTTCCACCTGGACCCGGGGCGGGCCGCGCTGGACATCCACAACACCGGCTGGGACGCCTATCTGGCCCAGCGGGACGCCGACGAGCGGCGACGGGCGCGCGAGCGGGCGAACGCCGAGCGCAAGGCGTCGTCGTTGCACGCCCAGGCCGACCGGATGCGGGCCCGGGTGGCGACCGCGGTGGCCGCCCGGAACATGGCCCGCCGAGCCGACCGGATGCTCGCCGACCTCGAACCGGCCCGGCGCGCCGAGAAGACGGCCAGGATCCGGCTGCCCGAACCGGCGCCCTGCGGCCGGATCCCGCTCGGCACCGTGAGCCTGACCAGGTCGTACGGCGGGCAACACGTCCTGCGGGGCGTGGATCTGGCCGTCGACCGGGGCAGCCGCCTGGTCGTGCTCGGCCCCAACGGCGCGGGAAAGACGACCCTGTTGCGCATCCTCGCGGGCCAGGACACACCCGACAGCGGCCGGGTGGTCCACGGGCACGGGCTGCGGCTCGGCTACTTCGCCCAGGAACACGACACGCTGGATCCGGAGCTGACGGTGCGTGAGCACCTGGCAGGTGCCGCCCCGCACCTCAGCGACGGCGAAGTCCGCCAGGTCCTGGGCTCGTTCCTGTTCACCGGCGACGACACGGGCAAGCGGGTCGGCGTGCTCTCCGGCGGCGAGAAGACCCGGCTCGCCCTCGCCGGCCTGGTGCACTCGGGTGCCAACGTCCTGCTCCTCGACGAGCCCACCAACAACCTCGACCCGGCCTCCCGCGCCGAGGTCCTGGCCGCGGTGGGCACCTACCCGGGCGCGATCGTCATGGTCACCCACGACGAGGGAGCGGTGGACGCGCTGCGGCCGGACCGGGTGCTGCTGCTGCCCGAGGCGGAGGAGGACCTGTGGAGCGACGACTACCGGGAGTTGGTGGTGCCGGCGCACGCGTGATGGTCCCGGCGGTGGCCTCTGGGCGGGCCCCGCTGCCCGCCCGTGCCAGGCCGGTCAGGCGTCCCGGTACGCCTCCAGCAGCCGCAGCCACACCTCGCTGATCGTCGGGTAGGACGGGACCGCGTGCCACAGGCGGCTGACCGGGACCTCGCCGGCCACGGCGATCGTCGCGGAGTGGATGAGTTCGCCCACGCCCGGGCCGACGAGGGTGACACCGCGCAGGATCTCGCCCTCGAGGTCGACGACCATGCGGGCGCGGCCCTTGTAGCCGTCGGCGTACAGGCCCGCCCCGGCGACGGTGGACAGGTCGACGTCGACGGCCCGCACCCGGTGGCCGGCCTGTTCCGCCTCGGCCAGGGACAGGCCCACCGCCGCCGCCTCCGGGTCGGTGAAGACGACCTGGGGGACGGCCGCGTGGTCGGCGGTCGCGGCGTGGGCGCCCCAGGGCTGGGCGAGGAGCGTCTCCCCCGTGGCCCGCGCGGCGACGGCGGCGCCCGCGATGCGCGCCTGGTACTTGCCCTGGTGGGTGAGCAGGGCACGGTGGTTGACGTCTCCGACGGCGTAGAGCCAGTCGTGGCCGGTCACGCGGAGGCTGTCGTCGACCGGCAGCCAGGAGCCGGGGTCCAGGCCGATCGTCTCCAGGCCGATGTCGTCGGTGCGCGGCGCGCGGCCGGTGGCGAAGAGGATCTCGTCGGCCTCGACGCGGTCGCCCTTGTCGGTGACGGCGACCACTGTGCCGTTCTCGCGGGACACCGACTCCACCGACGTGCCGGTGCGGACGTCGGTGCCGGCCTCGGTGAGCGCCTCGGCGATCAGTTCCCCGGCGAAGGGCTCCATCCGGGGCAGGAGGCCCTTGCCGCGGACCAGCATGGTGACCTCGGAGCCGAGGGCCTGCCAGACCGTGGCCATCTCGGTGGCGACCACGCCGCCGCCGACCACGATCAGCCGGCCGGGCACGCTCGCGGAGCTGGTGGCCTCCCGGCTGGTCCACGGCTTGACCTCGTCCAGACCGGGCAGCTTCGGGAGGGACGCGCGGCTGCCGGTGCAGACGGCGACGGCGTGCCGGGCGGTCAGGACGTGCTCGGCGCCGTCGGGGCCGGTGACCGTCACCGTGCGGGGTCCGGTGAGCCGTCCGTGGCCGCGGTACAGGTCGGCGTCGATGGAGTCGAGCCACCGGACCTGGCCGTCGTCCTTCCAGTGGGAGGTGTAGTAGTCCCGGTGGGCGAGGACCGCGGCGGCGTCGAGGGGCCCCTGCACCGACTGGCTCAGGCCGGGTACGCGGCGGGCGTCCGCCCGGGCGATGACCGGCCGCAGCAGGGCCTTGCTGGGCATGCACGCCCAGTACGAGCACTCGCCGCCGACCAGTTCGCTCTCCACGACCGCGGTGGTCAGACCGGCCGCGCGGACGCGGTCTGCGACGTTCTCCCCCACGGGCCCGGCCCCGAGCACCACGACGTCGTACGCGTTGGTTTCCGTTTCCGTCATGGGGTCAGTCTGGTGGGTGGTGTGCGCCCTGGCCACACGGGTAGGGGCGCGGAATACGTACCAGGTCGGCCGTGTTGTGCCGACGGTTTGCCCCCACACCAGGAAGAGGGATTTACGCCATGAGCAGCACCGTGGAGCTCACCAAGGAGAACTTCGACCAGACGGTCACGGACAACGAGTTCGTTTTGATCGACTTCTGGGCGTCCTGGTGCGGGCCGTGCAAGCAGTTCGCCCCGGTCTACGAGAAGGCGGCGGAGGAGAACCCGGACCTGGTGTTCGGCAAGGTGGACACCGAGGCGCAGCCGGAGCTGGCCGCGGCCTTCGGTATCCAGTCGATTCCGACGCTGATGATCGTCCGCGACCAGGTCGCCGTGTTCGCCCAGCCGGGTGCCCTGCCCGAGGCCGCCCTGACCGACGTCATCGGCCAGGCCCGGGGCCTGGACATGGACGAGGTCCGCAAGGCCGTCGCCGAGCAGCAGGCCCAG
>NZ_JBHUQX010000634.1:0-3625 GCF_042674225.1 Streptomyces sp. NPDC056948 | reverse complement strand
CCGACGCCCCTGGCCACCCGCCTTTCCGGGCCGCTCGCTCGCTTCTCTCCCGTGCTGGAGCGGCCTGGGTCAAGGGTGGCCCGCAGGGCCATCGCCGAAGGCGACGCGAAGCGCCCTTGATGCAGGCCGTGGAAGCACGACACTGCCAAAGAAGCGGGCGGCCCCGACAGTTACTTGGTGGCGTGCGTGAGGAAGGCCGCCCAAGTGGTGGGGGAGAGGGTGAGCTGGGGGCCCTGCTTGTTCTTGGAGTCGCGGATGTGGATGGCTTCGGGGCAGGTGGCTATCTCGACGCAGTCGCCGTCGCCGCCGCTGCTGTGGCTGGACTTGTGCCAGGCGAGAGCGACTTCTACGCAGTCGCCGTCGCCGCTGCTGCTGTAGCTGGACTTGAACCAGGTCAGTTCGACGGTGCTCATAGGTCTCCTCGCATCCGCTGCAACAGGCTCACGGAGTCTTCGAGGGTGAGAGCCTGTGACCGCATCCTGGCATAACGCCTTTGGAGAACGCTGAGCTCTTTCGGGTCGGAGATGAAGAGGCCGCCTCGCTGGCCTTCGTTGTAGGCGAACCATCGGTTCTCAGGTGTTTCCAGCAGTTGCATGGGGCCCGCCAACCCGGCGTGGGCCCCTTGTGTCATCGGCATGATCTGAATCTCGACGTTCCGCAGCTCCGCGATCCCCAGTACGTGATCGAGGAGTTCCCGCGTGACCTCCACCCCACCTGTGCGACGTAGGAGCACGTGCTCCTCCAGGATGAAGTTGAACGCGGTGTTCGGCCGTTCCTGCAGCAGCCTCTGCCGATCGGCCCGAGCTGCCCAGCGCTGGTCGATCTGTGAGTCGTCCAGCGGCGGCAACTGATTGGCGAACAGTGCTCGGGCGTACGCCTCCGTCTGCAGCAACCCCGGAATCATCCGGCACTCGTACGTATAGAGGGTGATCGCCACCTGTTCCAGCTGAGCCCACCGCCGAAACCAAGCCGCCAACCCCGGCTGCCGCTCCAGACACCCCGCCGCTTTCCGTAACGCCCCCGTCCTGCCGAACACTTCTTCCGCCCGAGTCACGAAGTCCGGATCCGGCATCCGCCTCCCCAACTCCACCGAAGCCACCGTGTGTTTGGAGAACCGCACCAGCTCCCCGAACTCCTCCCTGCTCAGCCCCGCGTGCTCGCGCAAGCCCTGGACCACCGCCCCGAACGTCCGCAGACTGTCCGACGACTCCGGCTCCATCGCGCCATCGACCACTGTCGGTCACCTCCGGAGGCATGGTTACGGGCCGTCACCAGTACTGTCCAGTCCGTCACCGCGTACGCTGCCGCAGCGTACGCGGCGCCGACCTGGAGAACTCCGGCCGTCACCCGCCACATTGGGCACATGACAGCACCGACCACCCCCACAACCCCCCAACGTCCGGTCACCGTACGTGTGTTCAGTCAGCGTCTCAGTGCCACTCCGCGCGGCGCCCGCCTCGCTCGGCGTCTGGCCGCTCACCAGCTGCACGGCTGGGGCGTCCCCCACGGCACCGACGCCTCCGAGACCGTCGCCCTGATCGTCGCCGAGTTGGCCACAAATGCCGTGACGCACGGGCGGGTGCCGGGGCGGGACTTCGAGTTGCGGCTCAGTCTCGTCGCCGGCGGCGTGCGTATCGAAGTCAGTGACGCGCGTGCCGGGTCGGACCCGCCCGGGCCGCGAGAAGTGCACCCTCCGTGTCCGCTCGACGAACACGGCCGAGGTCTTCTCCTCGTCGACGCGCTCGCCGACCGGTGGGAAGTGCTGCGGCGCGAGCCCGGCAAGACCGTTCGCGCCGAGGTCGATCTGCCGGCCACCGCCCCGTAGCCGCAGCCGTCTTCAACGGATCTCCCAGGCCGGTCACAGCCGTTGCTGCGCGGACCATTGACGCGCAAGGGGTTCGATTCTACGGTCCCGTTCGAACTTGCGATCGCTGTTCGAGATATCGCTCAGCGCTGTCACCCCCACCGGAAGCACCCCACCGCAAGCCCCCCCCACCGCAAGGAGGATCCGCATGAGCCGCTCCATCCTGCGCAAGAGAACCGCCCTGCTCGCCCTCCCCGCCGCGTTCCTGCTCGCCCTCGTCCCGGGCACGGCGTCCGCGTACCCCAACCCCGGCCGCGTCACCGGCGACATCGTCACCCACGACCCGTCGATGATCCGCACCTCGTCCGGCCAGTACCTGCTCTACGCCACCGGCGGGGGCATCGCCAGCAAGACGTCCGGCGACCGCACGGCCTTCAGGAACGGCGCCGACGCCTTCGCCGGCAGGCCGAGCTGGTGGCGGAACTACTCCTCCGTGCCGGAGGCCTGGGCGCCGGACATCTCGTACCACGGCGGCAAGTACCTGATGTACTACTCCGTCTCGAAGTTCGGCTCGAACACGTCCGCCATCGGGCTCGCGACGTCCAGCACCGGTCAGCCGGGGAGCTGGACCGACCAGGGGACCGTCTACACCTCGAACTCCGCGAGCGACTTCAACGCCATCGACCCGAACCTCTTCGTGAACGACGACGGCAAGTGGTGGCTGTCCTTCGGCAGTTGGTGGACCGGGCTCAAGATGATCCAGATCAACCCGTCCACCGGGAAGCAGCTCTCCTCCGACACCACCCGCTACTCGCTCGCCTCCCGCCCCACCGGGACCAAGGCCGTGGAGGCGCCCTTCATCGTCAAGCGGGGCGGGTACTACTACCTCTTCGCCTCGTACGACACCTGCTGCAACGGGACGAGCTCGACCTACAAGGTCAAGGTCGGGCGCGCTTCCGCCATCACCGGGCCGTACCGCGACAAGAACGGCGTCGACCTGATGAAGAACGGCGGCACGCCCGTCCTGGAGTCGCATGGCAGCGTCATCGGCCCCGGCGGACAGTCGATCATGAACGACGTCGACGGCGACCTGATCGTCTACCACTACTACGACGCCAACGACAACGGCACACCCAAGCTGGGCGTCAACCTCCTGAACTGGAGCAGCGGATGGCCCGTCGCGTACTGACGTCGCTACGGCGAGACGCTAGCCCGCGGCACCCATGCCGGCCGCGTTGGGCCAGGCCTGGGCCCCCGGCCAGCCTGTGGCCGGCGCGGGTGACAGCCCGTTCGTGCCCCTGACCTGGGCGGCGGTCAGCCCGCCCCGGGCGGGAACACCCGGCGGTGTGGGCCCGGCCGCGGCCGGGAAGGGCGCCGGCGTGGGCATGGGAGCCGGCGCCGGAGCAGGGACCGGCGCCGGGGCTGGGGTGGGGATCGGAGCCGGTGCCTGTGCCACGGGTGCCAGCGGCTGCTGGACCGGTGCGGCCATGGGCTGCGGAGCGGGCTGGGGTACGGGCTGGGGTACCGGCTGGGGTACGGGCTGCGGCACAGCCTGCGGCATCTGCTGCTGCCCCATCTGGCCCATCTGCGTCATCTGGCCCATCTGCGCCGCCGCCGGCATCGGCATCCCTCCGCCCGGGCCCGCCGGTGCGGCGGACGCGGTGGCGGGGAGCGGCATGCCGATGCCGGCGGCAGCCGGGGCCGCGGCGGGCCCCGGACCACCGAAACCGGTGGCCTGAGCGGCGAGCCCCCGCATGCCCGACCCGTTGGTCTCGCTCACCAGACGGTCCACGGCCGCCGTACCCGAGCTGTAGCTGGTCC
>NZ_JBHUQX010000633.1:0-3634 GCF_042674225.1 Streptomyces sp. NPDC056948 | reverse complement strand
GGAGGTGCCCTCGTAGCCCCGTTCGCCGGCGATCTCCACCGCGGCGTCGAGGATCCGCTGACGCGACTCCACCCCGTTCGCACGCTTCCTGCGTGGCACTTGACCCTCTCCCTCACCATGCTTACCGTAGCGGTCATTCCAATTGGAGTAAACACTACAGCAACGCTTGTGCAACACCCCCCGACAAGGACGAGAGCGAGGTGGCCCGGTGGGCGAGATCAGACCGGGAGAGACGGCCTACGACGTGGCGGTGATCGGCTACGGCCCCACAGGGGTCACGGCGGCGAACCTGCTCGGCGCGATGGGCCTGCGGGTCGTCGTGCTGGAACGCGACGCCGAGGTCTTCTCCCGTGCCCGGGCGATCTCCACGGACGAGGAGGTCATGCGGATCTGGCAGCGCGCCGGTCTGGACGGGCGGCTCAAGCGGGACATGCTGGCCGAACGGCCCTGCGACTTCGTCGACGCGCGCGGCCGGACCTTTCTCAGCGCGCGCCCGGCCCCGCACGGCCACGGCCATCCGCCGCAGCTGTTCCTCTACCAGCCGGCGGTGGAACGGGTCCTGCGCGAGGGTGCCAGCCGCTACCCGAACGTCGAGGTGCTGCTGCGGCACGAGTGCCTGCGGCTGCGGCAGGACGCCGACGGCGTGGAGCTGACGGTGGCGGGCACCGCCGACGACTCCGTACGGCGGCTGCGCGCCGCGTATGTGATCGCCGCCGACGGCGGGTCCAGCCTCACCCGGGCGCAGCTCAACATCGGCTACGAGGGCCGGACCTACGAGGACCGCTGGGTGGTCATCGACACCGAGATGCTCAAGCCCTGGCCGGACCACGACCGGCTGCGCTTCCGCTGCGACCCGGCCCGGCCCGCCGTGGACTGCCCGACCCCGCTCGGGCACCACCGCTGGGAGTTCCCGATCCTGCCGGGCGACGACGAGACGTATCTGACCACGGACGACGCGGTGTACGAGCTGGTGGCCCGGTACGGCATCGGCAGGGACAGCATCAAGGTCCTGCGCGCCACCGTCTACAGCCATCACGTCCGCTTCGCGACCCGCTTCCGGGTGGGACGGGTCTTCCTCGCCGGGGACGCCGCCCACGCCATGCCGCCGTGGATCGGCCAGGGCATGGCCGCCGGCGTGCGCGACGTGGCCAATCTGTGCTGGAAGCTGGCGAGCGTGCTGCGGGGCGAACTGCCCGCGACGCTGCTCGACAGCTACGAAAGCGAACGCATGCCGCATGTCAGGGAGGTGACCGAGCGGGCGGTGTTCGTCGGGCGGATCATCACCGAGCGGCGCCGCCCGGTCACCCGGGTCCGCGACGCTCTGCTGCCCGTCCTGAACCGGGTGCCGGGCTTCAGCAACTGGTTGCAGGACTCCCAGTGGATACCCGTCGCCCGCTACGCCGAGGGGTTCCAGGCCCGCCCGCGCGCCAAGGCCTCCGGCAGCCAGCTCCCCCAGCCTTGGGTGACCGGGCCCGACGGCGCACGCGTGCGGCTCGACGAGGTGCTCGGCGGCCGCTGGCTGCTGCTGCACGCCCGCGCGGAGACCGCCCAGCCGGCCTGGAGGGTCCCCTCGCTGGTCGTCACCCCCGCCGGTTCCCCGCCGGCCGAGGGCACCCTCGTCGACAGCGACGGGGTGCTGCTGTCCTGGCTGGACCGGCACCGCGCGGCCACCGTCGCCCTGCGCCCGGACGCCTACGTCTACGCCGCCGCCCGCACGGGAGCCCGGCTCCCGGCTCCCCCGGCGGGGTTCGCCCCTCTTCCGCACGAGCCCGCCTCGACGACCCTGTGAGGACCACCATGAGCGCACCGACCGAACTGCCGTCGCCACCGTCGATGCGAGAGCGTCTGCTCGACGTTGCCGGAAGGAAGATCTTCGTCGCGGAGACCGGCGAGGGCCCGCCCGTCCTGCTGCTGCACGGCGGCGGCCCCGGCGCCTCCGGCGTCTCCAACTACACGCGCAACATCGCCGAGCTGGCGAAGGAGTACCGGGTCATCGTCCCCGACCTGCCCGGCTACGGCCGCAGCACCAAGGGCGTCGACGCCGCCGACCCCTTCGGACACCTCGCCGACGGCATCCGGGGTCTGCTCGATCAACTCGGTCTCGACAAGGCCCACTTGGTGGGCAATTCCTACGGCGGTGCCTGTGCGCTCCGGCTGGCCCTGGACACCCCCGACCGGGTCGACCGCATGGTGCTCATGGGCCCCGGCGGCATCGGCACCACCCGCGGCCTGCCCACGCCGGGCCTCACCAGCCTGCTGAACTACTACCGGGGGGACGGGCCTTCACGGGCGAAGCTGGAGAAGTTCATCCGCCAGTACCTCGTCTTCAACGCCGCCGACGTCCCTGACGCGGTGATCGACGCGCGCTACGAGGCGAGCATCGACCCCGAGGTGGTGGCGGCCCCGCCGCTGCGCCGCCCCTCCGGGCCGAACGCCCTGCGCACCCTGTGGAAGACGGACTTCACCCGCGACCGGCGACTCGCCCGCCTGCCCGTGCCCACGCTGGTGCTGTGGGGCGCCGCCGACCGGGTCAACCGGCCGTCCGGCGGGGCGATGCTGGCCGAGCGCATGCCCGACTGCGATCTGTATCTGGTCGCCAACACCGGCCACTGGGTGCAGTTCGAGCGCGCGGACCTCTTCAACCGGCTGTGCGCCGGCTTCCTGGCGGGCCGCCGATGAACGCGCCCGGGAACACCTCCGTCTTCGGCTCGGTCCACCTCGGCTACCTCGTCATCGAGACCGAGCGGTTCGCCGACTGGCGCCGTTTCGGCAGCGACGCGATCGGCATGCACCGCGACGATCTCTCCCGCGACGTGACGCGGTTCCGGCTCGACGACCAGGAGTGCCGCTTCCTGCTGCGGCGCGGTCCCGCCGAGGACGTCGTCGCGACCGGCTGGCACATCGACGACCACGCCGCGTTCGAGCGGATCGAGGCCCGGATCCGCGCCCATGGCGTGCCGCTGAGGGAGGGAACCGCCGAAGAGGTGGCCCTGCGCGGCGTCGAACGATTGCTGCGCTTCCCCGGCCCCAAGGGCATCACGCAGGAGATCTGCACGACCCCCGTGCGGTCGGCCGAGCCGTTGCGGATGCTCGCCTCGGGCTTCGTCACCGGCGAGGCGGGCATGGGGCATGTCGCGATCACGTCCACCAGACCGGCGCGGCTGCGCGGCTACTTCGACACGGTCTTCGACGCCCGGCTGACCGACTCCATCGACGAGACGATCAGCGGAGTCAAGCTCAAGATCCGCTTCCTGCGCGTCAACGAACGCCATCACTCCATCGCCGTGGCAGCTGTCCGGGGCCTGCCGATCGACCCGGTCCGCACCCGCGTCCAGCACCTCAACATCCAGACGGCCACCCTGGACGACCTGGCCCGGAGCTATCAGCGCGTGCACGAACTCGGCTTCGACATGGCCCTGTCCGTCGGTCAGCACACCAACGACAAGGAGCTGTCCTACTACGCCCGCACGCCCTCGGGGTTCGAGTGGGAGGTCGGCTGGAACCCGGTCGTCGTCGACGAGTCGACCTGGGAGCCGAGCACCCACCAGGGCATCAGCATCTGGGGGCACACCCCGGTGGGCCGGACGATCGTCGGCAAACTCGGCCAGTTCGGCCTCGCCGCCCGCTCCCTGGC
>NZ_JBHUQX010000632.1:0-3652 GCF_042674225.1 Streptomyces sp. NPDC056948 | reverse complement strand
CCGGAACGGTCCCCGTCACCCGCATGTCCGGTCCCGCACGACCACCCGCACCACCTCCTTGACACCCACGGCCGTCATCGACGCAGCCGTGTACCCGACCGGAGGGACGCCGCCGTGGCCGACCACCCCGTTGACGAAAAACTCCCCGCGCTCAAGATGGCGACGACCGGCCTCCAGCACGTGGCCGCCATGTACGCCGGAGTCGTCGCCCCACCCCTGATCGTCGGCGCGGCCATCGGCCTGACCGCCACCGATCTGACCTTCCTCACCGGCGCCTGCCTGTTCACCGCGGGCCTCGCCACGTTCCTGCAGACCCTCGGCATCTGGAAGATCGGTGCCCGGCTGCCCTTCGTCAACGGCGTCACCTTCGCCGGTGTCGCCCCCATGACCGCGATCGTCGCCTCCACCGAGGACAAGTCCGACGCCCTGCCGATCATCTTCGGCGCGGTCATCGTCGCCGGACTCCTGGGCTTCATAGCCGCCCCCTTCTTCAGCAAGGCGGTGCGCTTCTTCCCGCCGGTGGTCACGGGGACGGTGATCACCCTCATTGGCATCTCCCTCCTCCCGGTCGCCTTCGGCTGGGCCCAGGGACCCGACCCGGCGGCGCACGACTACGGTTCGGCGACCAACCTCGGACTGGCTGCCCTCACCCTGTTGATCGTGCTGCTCCTGCGCCGCTTCACCACCGGCTTCGTCAAGCAGATCGCCGTGCTGCTCGGCCTGGTCGTCGGCACGCTGATCGCCATTCCGTTCGGCGCCACGGACTTCGGTCCGGTCGCGGACGCGGCCGTCATCGGCTTCCCGACCCCGTTCCACTTCGGTGCCCCGCAGTTCCAGGCGGCCGCGATCATCTCGCTGTGCGTGGTGATGGTGGTCTCGATGACCGAATCGACCGCCGACATGCTGGCGTTGGGCGAGATCGTCGACCGCCCGGCCGACGAGAAGACCATCGCGGCCGGCCTGCGCGCCGACACCCTCGGCTCGGCGATCAGCCCGCTCTTCAACGGCTTCATGTGCAGCGCCTTCGCACAGAACATCGGCCTGGTCGCCATGACGAGGATCCGCAGCCGGTACGTCGTCGCCACCGGCGGCGGCTTCCTGGTGCTGATGGGCCTGTGTCCCATGGCCGCCTCGCTGATCGCCGTCGTACCGCGCCCGGTGCTCGGCGGCGCGGGCGTGGTCCTGTTCGGCTCGGTCGCCGCCAGCGGCATCCAGACCCTGGTCAGGGCCGGCCTGGACAAGGACAACAACGTCCTGATCGTGGCCGTCTCCCTGGCCGTGGGCATCATCCCCATCACGGCGCCGGAGTTCTACCACGCGTTCCCGGAGACGGCGCGGATCGTCCTGGACTCGGGCATCTCGACGGGGTGTGTGGCGGCCGTGCTGCTGAACCTGGTCTTCAACCACCTGGGCAGCAAGGACGCGCAGGACGTCACCCACCCCATGGAGGCGGGCGAGGAGATCACCGGCGCGAGCCGCGCTGCCTAGAGGCCGAACAGGCCCGGGTCCGTGGCCAGTTCCTTGAAGACCTTCGCGGGGTCGGCGACCAGCCTGCGTTCCTTGAGATCCAGGATCCCGCCGACCGCCGTGATCTCGGCCGCCACCGTGCCGTCGGTCTTGCGGACGGTCTGTTCGATGCGGAACGTCTTGCCGCTGCCCCAGTCGAAGGCGCAGGTCACCTCGACCTCGTCGCCCGCGAGCAGCTCCCGTTTGTAGCGGATGGTCGTCTCCAGGGCCACCGGGCCCACGCCGGTCCCCGTGAGCGCGGACTGGCTGATGCCCGCGGCGTGCAGCAGCGACCAGCGGGCGTGCTCCGCGTAGTTCAGGTACACGCTCTGGTTGAGGTGACCCTGTACATCGGTCTCGTAACCACGGACGGTCACTGGGACGGAAAACGGCTCGCTCACGGCATTCCCCTCTCGCACCGGACTCTCATGCATCGCGCAACGATCCACCGATCTTGGCATGCCCATCACGCCCGGCGCGGCGAAGCCAGGAGATACCGGGTTCCGGTGCGCGGTTCGCGGTGGTCGCTCACCTGCCAGCCTGCCCCCTCCAAGGTGGCCGCGCAGGCCCGCAGCGCCTCGCCGTCCGGCTCGTGCACGGCCACGGCCTCCGGCTGCGGGGTCGTCCGCACCCGGTACCCCGAGGCGCCCGGCCCCGGCCCGGCCGGAGGGTGCCCGGCCGCCTCCAGGGCGAGCGCGGCGGCCTCCGCCAGATGCGCACGCTCCCAGCCGCACGGCCGGTCCGTGGCCCCGTCCGGGTTGGTCATCCGGCGCAGCTCCAGCAGGCCCTGCCAGGCGCTGTGGACCTCACGGCGCCGGGCCGGACGCCCGGTTTCCGGCGCCGCCTCCTCACCCCCGACGCGCGCCGCGAACACCCCCGTCGACGCGGGAGCCTCACCGGCCGGCTCGGGCGTCCCCATCACGCCCTGCCGTACCCGATGCCCCTCCGGCGTCAGAAAGTGATCGTGCGGCGGCCGGGGATGCCGGAAGGCCAGCCCGCGCTTCACCAGCGCGGCGAGCTGCGCCTCCGTACCCCGGAGCCGCCCGGTGACCGGGTCGGCGGCGTCGATGACACGCCGCTGCGCGGCGGTCGGCGGTCGGGTCACGGCGCGCTCCTCTCCGGCGCAGGCCTCGGGGCACTCGCCCCACCTGCTCGAAGGCTACGACCCACCACTGACAACCGGGCCTACTGGCGGTACCCGCTCAGGAACCGCCCGATCCGCCCGATCGCCGCCTCCAGATCATCGGCGTGCGGCAGGGTCAGGATCCGGAAGTGATCCGGGGTCGGCCAGTTGAAGCCCGTGCCCTGGACCACCTGGATCTTCTCCCGCAGCAGCAGGTCGAGGACGAACTTCTCGTCGTCGTGGATCCTGTGCACCTTGGGGTCGATGCGGGGGAAGGCGTACAGCGCGCCCTTCGGCTTCACGCAGGTCACGCCCGGGATCTCGTTGAGCTTCTGCCAGGCCACGTCCCGCTGCTCCAGCAGCCGCCCGCCCGGCCTGGTGAGGTCGCCGATGGACTGCCGCCCGCCGAGCGCTGCCTGGATGGCGTACTGGGCGGGCGCGTTGGCGCACAGCCGCATGGAGGCCAGCATGGTGAGGCCCTCCAGGTAGTCCTTGGCGTGCTGCCTCGGGCCCGTGACCACCAGCCAGCCGGAGCGGAAGCCCGCCACGCGGTACGTCTTCGACAGCCCGCAGAAGGTGAGGACCACCAGGTCGGGGGCGAGCGCGGCGGCCGAGTGGTGCACGGCGTCGTCGTAGAGGATCTGGTCGTAGATCTCGTCGGCGAACACCATCAGGCCGTGCCGCCGGGCGAGGTCGAGGATGCCCTCGACGATCTCCTTCGGGTAGACCGCGCCGGTGGGGTTGTTCGGGTTGATGATCACGACCGCCTTGGTCCGGTCCGTGATCTTCGACGCCATGTCGTCCAGGTCGGGGTACCAGTCGGCCTGCTCGTCGCACAGGTAGTGGACCGCCTTGCCGCCGGCGAGGGTCGTCACCGCGGTCCACAGAGGGAAGTCCGGGGCGGGGATCAGGATCTCGTCGCCGTCCTCGAGGAGTGCCTGTACGGCCATGGAGACCAGCTCCGACACGCCGTTGCCGAGGAAGACGTCGTCGACGCCGACCTCCAGGCCCAGCGCCTGATAG
>NZ_JBHUQX010000631.1:0-3697 GCF_042674225.1 Streptomyces sp. NPDC056948 | reverse complement strand
GGGCGCGGCGGGTGGTGAGGCCCTCGTGGCGGGCCTGGGTGGATAACAACCACCCGCCGCCTCCTGGGCCTCCGCCCGCTGGCCCGCCGCCCGCCGCCGCGCCGCCACCGCCGGGTCGCCGGGATCCCCGGCCTCCCCGCGGGCCGCCGCGAGGACGTCCTCGACCGTCGCGAGGCCGCCCAGTTCCGCCCGCGCCGGGCGGCCGAGCGTCGTCACCGCGCCCGCCTCCCGGGACCGGCCCCGGCAATGGAAGGCCAGCTCGCACGCCGACAGGCACTCGGGCGCGTACGCCGCCGGGACCGACTCCACGGCGGCCGTCAGCTCGTCGGCGGGCAGCTCGGGGGAGAAACACGTGCCCTCGGGGAGCTCATCGGCGATGTCCTCGATACGGGTCAGCCGGGCCAACTGGCGGGCCGTCACCGCCCGCTGCTTGCGGATGTCGACGGCGGACGCGGCCGGCAGGTTGGAGAAGTCCCGGGGACAGACGAGCAGGATCCGGTGCCGCACACGCGGAGTGGGATCCAGACGCTCCGCGACCTCCTCCAGCGCCAGCACGTACACCGCCGCCTGCCGGGCCGCCGCCCCGACCTTCGCCGGGTCCGCCGAACCGTCCAGCAGCGGGAAGGACTTGATCTCGACCACGGTCCAGCTACCGTCCGGGTGCACCACCACCGCGTCCGGTTCCAGGAACGCCGGGGAGCCCGCGACGTCCAGCGCGAGCATCGGGTGGTCGAGCAGCGTCCACGCGCCCGGGTGCGCGGTGGCCTCGCGCAGCTCCAGCGCCGTACGGGCCGTACGCCCCTGGGGGCCGGTCGCGGTCAGGTCGGGCACGCGTGCCTCTGCGGGCGGCTCGGCCGCCCGGTCCAGCTTCTCGTGCACCAGCCGCAGCAGCTCCGCGCCGCCGTCGGCCTTGACCCGCGTCTCGAACGCGTTGCCCCGCGTGAGCGCGAACTGGGACTGCCCGAAGACCGACGGCGCACCCAGCGCGTCGGCCACGGACGCCTTGTTCACCCCGGCACCGTCGAGGATCGCGCGCCGCGCACAACCGGGGTTGGCGGCCAGCGCCGCCAGAGCGCGCGCGTCCAGTGCCTTCGCGGGTACGTCGGGCCCGCGCAGCTCAGCGAGCCGCTGCCGGAGCGCCGTCCCCCGCGTCCTTGGGAGAGGCACTCGGCTCGGCTCCCGCTCCGAACCGCGCATCGCGCTGCCGTGGAATTCGCTCACCCGCGGAAGTCTGGCATCCGGCACTGACATTCGAGGAACCCGCGGCGGAAGAGGCCGCGGAAGTGGCTGCGGAAGCGGCTGAAGAGGAGTCCGCCGCGACCGGCGCGAACCGCGGCACGAACCGTGCCCTGACCCGGTCCGCCGCGCGCATCACCAGCGGCGCCAGCAGCAGTCCGACGCCCATGACGGCCGCGCCCGCGACAGCGTCGAGGAAGTAGTGGTTGGCGGTGCCCATGACCACGATCGTGGTGATCAGCGGGTAGGCGACAGCGGCCGCCTTCGCCGTGCGCGTACCGCCGTAGCGCCACAGCATCACTCCGCACCACAGGGCCCAGCCCACGTGCAGACTCGGCATGGCCGCGTACTGGTTGGTCATACCCCCCAGGCCTCGCGGGGCGCTCGCCTCGCCGCCCCACCAGCCGTACGAGCTGTACTGGGCCATCGTGTCCACGAAGCCGTGACTGGCGTCGAGCAGTCGGGGCGGGCAGGTCGGCAGCAGGGTGAAGCCGATCAGGCCGACGAACGTCGACGTCCACAGCCAGGTGCGCGCGGCGCGGTAGCGCACGGTCCGGGAGCGGAAGAGCCATATGAGGATCGCCGGCGTGACCAGGTAGTGCAGCGACGCGTACCAGAAGTCCGCCGGTATGCCTATCCACGCCTCGTGTGTGAAGAGGCGGTTGAGCGGGTGCTCGGCGTTGAGGAACAGCGCCTTCTCGATCCGCAGGATCGCCAGACCGTTGTCGACCGCCCCGGAGACGTCGCCCCGCACGAGGAGCCGGCCTGCCGAGTAGCACGCGTACACCAGCAGGATGAGCGGCAGCTCCGTCCACCAGCGCAGCCGGGGCGCAGAGGCCGCCTCGGTGCCTGGTGTCTCGGTGTGCGGCATCCGATCGCCCTCCCCCTTCGTCGTCACGGCTCCCCGCCGGCCGGTCGTGCCACCTTACGGCGCGTGTGCGCCCCCTGGGGGCGCCCTCCGGACCTCAAAGACGCAGAGATCGCCCGCCGGGTTGCCCGTCACCAGCGTGCGCGATGATGGAGGAGTTCCGCTCGCGTTTTTCTTCCGGAAAGGTCCTCCATGGCTCCGCGCATCCTGCTGGCCCGGCACGGACAGACCGAGTGGTCCCTGTCCGGCAAGCACACCGGCAGGACGGACGTGCCTCTCCTGGAGGAGGGCCGGCGCGGCGCCAAGCTGCTCGGCGAGCGTCTGCACCGCGCCCCGTACGACGGCCTGCCCGGCGTCGAGGTGCGCACCAGCCCGCTGGCACGCGCGCGTGAAACATGTGAACTGGCCGGTTTCGGCGACCGCGCGCGTGCCTGGGACGCGTTGCTGGAGGTCGACTACGGGACCTACGAGGGCATGACCCCGGCGGACATCCAGGCCGTCCGGCCCGGCTGGCTGATCTGGCGCGACGGCGTCCCCGAGGGCGAGAGCCTCGCCGAGGTGACGGCCCGGGCGGACGAGGTCGTCTCCTGGGCGCGTTCCGAGGACCGTGACGTCCTGGTCTTCGCCCACGGGCACATCCTGCGCACCCTCGGGGCGCGATGGCTGGGCCTGCCGATCGACTTCGCGGCGCGGATACGCCTGAACCCGACGTCCTTGTCGGTACTGGGATGGGCGTACGGGGAGCCGGCGATCGAGAGCTGGAACGACATCGGGCACCTCGGCTAGCTAGGTGACCCTCGGCGTCGACGCATGCCGTTCCAGGAACGCCGAGACCCCCGAAGCCCGGCGATGCGGCAACAGCACGCGTGCCGTGGCCGCCAGCATCGTCTGGATCCGGGACGACTGGACCTCCTCCAGCAGATCGAGCACCCGCATCCCCGCCACCGCCGCCTCGTCGGGACGTCCGCCCCGTGCGAGGTCGTCCGCCAGCTCCGCCGTGTACAGCGCGATGTTCCGGGTGAAGTGCGGATCCTGCAGGTCCGCCGCCCGCCGCGCGTGCCGTGCCGCCCGGGGCCAGTCGCCGAGCGCGGACCAGCACTGCGCCTCCAGGCCCTCCAGTTCGGCCTCTCCGTAGAAGCTCATCCACTCGGGGTCGGCCTCCGAGGTGCCGCGTTCGAAGAGGGCCTGCGCCCGGGCCAGTGCCTGCTCGCAGCCGACGCGGTCGGCGAGCCCCGCCCAGCCGCCCGCCTCGCGCAGCGCGAGCAGCGACATCAGCCGGGCCGAGCCCACGGGCCGGGCGACGCGCTGCGCGGCCTGGGCCGCCCGGACCGCCTCGCGCGGCCGGCCCGCGTCGCGCGCGAGGAACGCCGTATTGCAGAAGGCGTGCGCCTCCAGGCCCGGATCGCCGGTCATCCGGGCGGTCGCCAGCGCCTCCGCGTAGTGGGAGCGGGCGTCGTCGAAGCGTCCCGAGTCGTGGGCCAGCCAGCCCACGGAGAGGGCCAGTTCACCGGCGCCGGAGTAGAGCCGGTCCGCTGTGGTCTGCCGGGTCGCGCCGGCGTCCAGCAGGGCGTAGGCGGCACGCAGCGGCGCGGC
>NZ_JBHUQX010000630.1:0-3766 GCF_042674225.1 Streptomyces sp. NPDC056948 | reverse complement strand
ACTTTCGCACCCAGGGCATTTACCCAGCTCTTACCCAGGCTCCTGACAGACGCGCTCCCTAGCTTCCCTTCCCATGACGGGACAGGAAACGGCCCACGGGCCGAAACACAAACGGGATCTGACACGCCGCAAGGTCGTCGCCGCGGGCGCCGGTGCGGTGGTGGCGGCGGGCGTCGGCGGTACGTTCGCGGCGGGTGCGTTCGCCGGGGAGGAGCCGAAGGCCGCCAAGGGGACGAAGGCCGCCGGGAGTGCCGGCGAGGTCTGCTACAAGCTGACCTCCGAGACGACCGAGGGCCCCTACTACATCGACGCGGACAAGCTCCGCCGGGACGTCACCGAGGACCAGGAGGGCATCCCGCTCACCCTGCGCCTCAAGGTGATCGACTCCGAGACCTGCAAGCCCCTCGCGAACGCCGCCGTCGACATCTGGCACTGCAACGCGCTGGGCGTGTACTCGGGTTACGAGGACATGGGCAGCGGCGGCGGGGGCGGTGGCGGTACGCCGCCCTCCGGTACGCCGACCGGCACGCCCACGGGGCCGCCTCCGGACGGCGGCGGCGGAGGCGGGGGCCACCAGGAGCCCACCGACGACGAGCGCTATCTGCGCGGCACCTGGCGCACGGACAAGCGCGGCTTCGTCGAGTTCCGTACGGTCTTCCCCGGCTGGTACCAGGGCCGCTGTGTGCACATCCACACCAAGGTGCACGTCAACGGCACCTGGACCGACGCCGGTTACGAGGGCGGCACCACCTGCCACACCGGCCAGCTCTTCTTCGACGAGGAGTCCGTGCTGGCCTCCGCCGAGGCCGAGCCGTACTCCACCAACACCACGACCCGCACCACCCTCGACGAGGACACCATCTACCCCGGCAACGGGACCGAGGGCGGGCTGCTGAAGCTCAAGTACAAGAAGAACGCCATCGCGAAGGGCGTCGTCGCCACCCTCACCATGGGCGTGGACCCCGAGGTGACGCACGACGGCACGGATGACGCGGTCCAGCCGGGCGCGTCGGCATCGGCGTCGGCGTCGGCTTCCTCGAGCTGACGGACGGAGTGCGTGGGGCGGACGTCTACATGCCGTCCGCCCCACATTCACATATATGTACTTCTGCTCAATCCGTTGACCCGGAAGGCGGGCCTCCATAAGGTCCCTTCGAGAACGCGTACGTGATTGCTGTTCACGTATGTGCACATCGAGGGAGACAACGATGTCAGAAGCCGCGACCGCCATACCTGAGGTCGAGCAGCGAGCGGTGAGCAAGTTCCTGCGCCGCATGCTGCCGATCCTGGTTCTGATGCTGCTGGTCAACCAGATGGACCGGACGAACGTGGGCTTCGTCCAGAACGAACTGCGGGCCGACGTCGGAGTCAGCGCCACCGCCTACGGCCTCGGAGCGGGCCTGTTCTTCATCGGGTACGCCCTGTTCGAAGTGCCGAGCAACATGCTCCTGGAGCGGCTCGGCGCCCGGGTCTGGCTGACCCGGATCATGATCACCTGGGGCGCGGTGATCGTGGCGATGTGCTTCATCCACAACGTGTGGATGTTCTACTCGCTGCGGTTCCTGCTCGGTGTCGCGGAGGCCGGCTTCTTCCCCGGTGTGCTCCTGTACTTCACCCAGTGGCTGCCGGACTCCAGCCGGGGCCGGGCCAGTGCGATCTTCCTGGGCGGCTCGGCGACCGCGTACATCGTGACGGGCCCGATCACGGGCGCGCTGCTGGAGCTGCACGGCGCGGGCGGCATCGCGGGCTGGCGCTGGATGTTCGCGCTGGAGGGAGCCTTCTCGATCCTGGTCGGCTTCATCGCCGGGTTCTTCCTCGTCTCCCGGATCCAGGACGCCAAGTGGCTCACGCAGGAGGAGAAGGACGCGCTGAGCGATGCGGTGGCCCGGGACAAGGAGGCGCGGGACCGTGCGCCCTCGGTGTCGCGGATGAAGCTGCTCTTCCACCCGCAGGTCGCCGTCCTGACCGCGGTGTTCTTCGCGATGGCCCTCACCGGGTACGCGATCACCTTCTGGCTGCCGAGCCTGGTCGAGGAGATCGGCGGGCTGTCGCCCTTCCAGATCGGCCTGCTGTCGGCGATCCCCTGGGTCTGTGCGGTGATCGCGATGTACACGATGAGCCACTTCACCGACCGGGCGCCGGATCGCCGTCCCTACCTGGCGATCGCCCTGGTCCTGTCCGCCATCGGCACGTTCCTCGCCACCCTCGGCTCGCCCTGGTTCGGCCTCGTCGCCCTCACGCTGGCCGCGGTCGGCGGCAAGTGCGCGGCCACGCTGTTCTGGCCGATGGCCCAGTCGGGCCTCGACCTGAAGATCGCCGCGCCGGGGTTGGCCCTGGTCAACTCGATCGGCAACTTGGGCGGTTTCGTGTCGCCGACGTTGTTCGGCTACCTGAAGGACACGACGGGCAGCACGAACGGCGGCCTCTACACACTCTCGGCGGCGTCGATCCTGGCGGTGCTGGGGGTGGCGTTCGTACGGCACACCAACCGGGGGCCGCAGGCGGGCGCGGGTGGCCGCACGGGGGTGAAGGGCGAGGCGGCCGTGGGTTGAGTGCTGAGACGTGGAGGCGCCCGGGGTGTGGATATCCCCGGGCGCCTTCTTGATCCGGGTCAGTCCGTCTGCGGCTGTGCCCGGACCATCGACAGGTCGGGCCGGACCTTCGCGATGGCGGCGAAGTCGTCGTCCATGTGGAGGACGGTCAGGCGGTGGTGTTCGGCGGTGAGCGCGATCAGGATGTCGATGGGCGAAGGCCCGCGGTGATGCCCGATGCTCACCAGGTCTCTCTGTACCGCGATGATCTTCGGCCACGGGTCGTCGAGGGCGGGAACCCAGCCGAAGGTCTGGCCGAGCATGGTGAAGAACGGCTCGTAGTCGCGGTCTGCTCGAAGACCGGGCATCAGCTCGGCCTCGACCGGTGGGCAGATGGCGACGAGGCCGCGCGCCACGCGGTCGGGCCAAGGGGCGCCGACCTGGCGGCGCAGCAGCCGCCAGACGGCGGAAGTGTCGGCGAGGTAGGTCACAACCCCGAGCGCTCCCGTTCTTCGAGGACGTCGAAGTCGAGGAACGCGTCCGCGTTCTCCTGGAGCCAGCGCAGTGCCCGGGCCCGGTCGTCCGCGCTGATCGCTGCCGCTATCGTCAGCGCGCGGTTGATGGTGTCCCGCTTCGTCTTGGTTCCGAGCTGCTGCTGGGCGAAGGCCAGCATGTCGTCGTCGATGTCGACCAGCGTCCTGGACATGCGACCTCCCGCGAGACCTGTTTGATATATAGCTCTGCCCAATATATCAAGCGGGTCCGCGGGGCAGGCGGGCTAGCGCGCCACGAACTGGGTCAGGATCGCCTGGACCTCGTAGATGTCGACGCCCTTGGTGAAGGTCTTCTGGATCGGGAGCTGGGAGCCGGAGAGCCAGATCTTGAGTTCGGCGTCCAGGTCGAAGGTGCCGGCCGTTTCCACCGCGAAGTGGGTGATGCTGCGGTAGGGGACGGAGTGGTATTCGACCTTCTTGCCGGTGATGCCCTGTTTGTCGATCAGGATCAGGCGGCGGTCGGTGAAGAGGATGGTGTCGCGGATGAGGAGGAACGCGGCGTGGACCTGTTCGCCGTGGCCGAGGAGGCGGGCGTAGTCCTGCTGGGCCGATGCCGGGTCTACGGTGTGCGCGTTGCCGAAGAGTGCCATGGAAACCCCCGTGGTGAGTGGCGGCGGCCTGGTGGCCGTCCTCGTGCGATCTTCGCAAAGCGCGGGGCCCGGGAGAAGGTTCTCGTTCTCC
>NZ_JBHUQX010000629.1:0-3789 GCF_042674225.1 Streptomyces sp. NPDC056948 | reverse complement strand
GCGCCGTTCCGAGGACGGACACCCCCCGACACGGCCCCGACCCACCACCCACCGCGCAGGCGCACCCACCCCGCCCCAACCGCCGGAGGCACCCGGTAGGGTTCGCCTCCGGAAAGGGGAAGGTGAAGGCACCCGATGATCAGGGATCGCGACCCTCGAACACTCCGCACGCTTGGCCGGAGGACCCTCATATCGGCCTCGGTGACCGCTTTGTCGTTGACGGCGAGCGGATGCGTCGTCGTGCACGGCGAACGGGAGATCCTCCCGTCGACCACCCGCGCCGAAGCCGCCAAGGCCCTCCAGGAGTTCACGACCGCGTACAACGACGCCGACAAGGCCTACGACGCCTCCCTGGACGCCGAGCACACCACCGGCGCCCTCGCCGACATCGACTCGGCTCGTCTGAAGGCCGGCCAGAAGAACAACCCGGGCGGCAACCCGAACCACTCGCCGCTGAAGCTGACGGACGCGAAGTTCACGATCCCGAAGAAGGCCGGCTGGCCCCGCTGGTTCGTCGTCGACGCGGCCGGCAACAAGGGCGGCACCGCCCGCTGGCTGCTCGTGTTCACCCGCAGCAGCCTCGACGACCCGTTCCAGGTCGCGTATCTGACCCTCGTCGCCCCCGGCAAGGTCCCGGAGTTCAAGAAGGACGCGGACGGCTGGGCCGAGCCGGTCCCCGTGAACTCGACGAGCGTGGCGGCGAAGCCCGGCGATCTGAGCCAGACGTACACGACGTACCTGAAGAACGGCGGGGCCGCCTTCGCGGACGGCGCGCACACCAGCCAGTGGCGTGCCCTGCGCGACAAGAACACCAAGAGGCCGGGCCTGGTCACCCAGTACATCGACGAACCGCTGACGAACGGCGACTACGGGCCGCTGGCGCTGCGCACGACGGACGGCGGGGCGCTGGTGTTCTTCACCACGCGGCACTACGAGAAGCAGACGGCCTACGCGGGCACGACGTTCCCGACCCCGAACAAGGACGTGCTCGCCCTGACGACGGGCGAGATCAAGCAGTCCCTCACGCTGGAGTTCGTCTCCAACGAGGTGGCGCTGGATCCGAAGGGCCAGGGCAAGGTGACGATCCTGGGCCGGATCCAGGGAATGACCTCGGCGGAGGGCTCGTAGCCCAGGGCCTCGGCCGGTTCAGGGCCTCAGCGCCGTGACGGCCACGCCGACCCCGCGGAGTCGGCGTCGACGTACCGGCCGCAGACCTCGGTGAGCACCTCCAGCAGGCTCAACGGGTCCGGCAGCTCGTGCTCCGGCCCGCGCACCCACCGCACCGCCTGGCCGTCACCGGGCAGCCGGGCCGGCGGCACGAGGACGTACGAGCCACGGCAGTGCCAGCGCAGCCCGGGGTGCTCCTCCGCCGTCTCGGGGTGGCAGTCCAGCTCGCACGGCCACCACTCGTCCTCGTCCTCGGGCGTCCCGCGGGTGAGGGTGAAGAAGAGCATGCGGCCGTCGTCGCTCTCGGCGGCCGGCCCGACCTCGATGCCCTCGGCGAGCAGCCGCTCCAACGCGGCGCGACCGGCATCCAGGGGCACGTCGAGGACGTCGTGCACCATGCCGGTCGCGGTGATGAAGTTGGCTTCGGGCTGATGGCGGGCCCAGCGCTCGATCTGGGCGCGGTCGGTGGTGGACTGCGTCTGCCAGGCGAAGGACACGGGGTGCCGGGCCGGGGTGGGACAGCCGACGCGGTCGCAGGAGCAGCGGTAGCCGGCCGGGTGGGCGGCGGGCGCGAGGGGCAGTCCCGCGCCGGCGGCGGCGAGCAGCAGGGCCTCACGGCCGCCGTCACCGGCGGTCTCCTTAGGCCGGCGCCCGGCGCGCAGCCACTGGGTGAGTTTGCCCTGCAGGCCGGTCCGGCCGCCGAACTCCGCGCTCATCTATCCCCTCGCCTCGCCGTCATGCGGAACAGCATGCCCTATGGTCCCATCTTCCCGCGCACCGGGGGGCCAGTGCCCACATCCGGGGCAGGAGCTATGAGACGGGTACCGGTGGGGCGAGCGAGGCATATGCCGCACCGAGATCGGTGTCATTGCCCGCTTTGACCTGATATGGCGCCCTACCGTATCGCCATGGTCACAACGATCGCGCTGACGGGCCTGGCCACCGCGGCTTCCGTGGTCGCGCTGACCCTGACGGGACACGGCACCACCCCGATGCCGCTGGAGTGGGGCACCGGCCCGCTGACGGTGGCCGCACTCCCCCGGATCACGTACGTCGCACACCGCGGCGGCGCCCACGAGGTCCCCGAGAACAGCATGTCGGGGCTGATGACCGCCTACCGGCGCGGTACGGCGCAGGTGCTGGACTTCGACACGCGGCTGCTGCGCGACGGCACGCCGGTGGTGCTCCACGACGAGAGCCTGAACCGCACCACCTACCTGGGCGGCGCGGTGCGCGGCCTGGACGCCCGGGAGTGGCAGGGCGTAAGGCTGCGCCCGAGGGATGTGCTGCCCGGGAGCTGGCGGTCGGAGCGGCCGCCGACGGTCGCGGAGGTCCTGGACCGCCTCGGCGGGCGGATCGTACTGATGCTGGAGGCGAAGGATCCGCGGAGTCTGGACCGGCTGGCCGGCCTGATCCGGGCCCGCGGCCTGACCCGCTCGGTCTTCGTGAACTCCAACGACCCCGGGGTGGCCCGGCGCGCCCACCGCCTCGGCCTGCTCACACAGGTGTGGCGCTCGGCGCGGCAGCTGCGCACGGACCGCCCGGAGCGCTGGCGCTCGTACGTCGACCTGCTGGACGTGGACCACCGGGCGCGCGACGCGGACCTGACGCGGGCGGTGAACTCGGGGATCGCGCGGGTGTGGGCGCACACGGTGGTGACGGACACGCAGCGGGACCGGGTGCTGGAGCTGGGGTGCACCGGGGTGATCACGGACGCGCCGGGGCGGCTGGCGCGCATCGCCGAGCGGGAGGCCTGGCAGGCCAGGGAGGCCCGGGAGGACGCCCAGCGGGACGCCCGGAGGGCCCTTCAGCGGGGCGCGAGGCCGTGAAGGGCGTAGTCGACGAGGGTGTCGGTGTACTCGTAGGAGATCGGGCCGGTGTGCTGGAGCCAGCGCTGAGCCAGGGGGGAGACCCAGAGTTCGAGGGCGATGCGCGGGTCGACGTCCGGGCGGACCTGGCCGGCCTCCTGCGCGGAGCGCACCCGGTCGGCGTACATCTGGAGCGACGGTTCGAGGAGATTGGCCACCATGGTGCGGCCCAGTTGCTCGTCGACCACTCCTTCGGCGGCCAGGGCGCGGGACGGGCCCTCGAAGCGGGGGTCGTGGAGCTGGTCGACGGTGAGGCGCAGGACGGCCTTGAGGTCGGCGGCGAGGTCGCCGGTGTCCGGGATGGCGAACTCGTACTCGGAGCCCGCGTCCCGGGAGGCCTGTTCGCTCAGGTCGAGGAAGGCCTCCAGCAGGACGTCGGCCTTGGAGGACCACCACCGGTAGATCGTCTGCTTGCCGACACCGGCCCGGGCGGCGATGCCCTCGATGGTGGTCTTGGGGTAGCCGACCTCCGCCACCAGCGTGAGGGCGGCGTCGTAGATGGCGCGACGGGACTTCTCGCTGCGCCGGGTGGAGTCGGGGGCGGGCTGCGCGGACTTTTTCAGGCTCATGGCTCGAATTTATCAGGTTGACAAGACGGTGCGTCTCGCCGGACAGTGTGTAGGTAAGCGCGAGACGAAACGTCTCGTCGCACCATCGCACTCATGAGAGGAGCCTCGACATGACCCGAGGCGGAGCCGGAAACCTGCTGGGGGTCGGCGGATCGCGCAAGAACCTCGGCCGCAAGGCGCTGCGC
>NZ_JBHUQX010000628.1:0-3790 GCF_042674225.1 Streptomyces sp. NPDC056948 | reverse complement strand
CGTCCTGTTCCGGACGGGGGCGGCCCTTTGTGTCAGACGGTGCTCAGTCGCCGTTGCCCGGCATCGGCGTCGTCTTCTGGATCTGCATCAGGAACTCGGCGTTCGACTTCGTCTGCTTCATCTTGTCCAGAAGCAGCTCGATCGCCTGCTGCTGGTCGAGCGCGTGCAGCACACGGCGCAGCTTCCAGGTGATGGCGAGCTCGTCGCTGCCGAGCAGGATCTCTTCCTTACGGGTACCGGACGCGTCCACGTCCACCGCCGGGAAGATGCGCTTGTCGGCGAGCTTGCGGTCGAGCTTGAGCTCGGCGTTGCCGGTGCCCTTGAACTCCTCGAAGATGACCTCGTCCATGCGGGACCCGGTGTCCACCAGCGCGGTGGCGAGGATGGTCAGCGAGCCGCCGTCCTCGATGTTGCGGGCCGCACCGAAGAAGCGCTTCGGCGGGTACAGGGCGGTCGAGTCGACACCACCGGACAGGATGCGGCCGGAGGCGGGCGCGGCGAGGTTGTAGGCACGGCCCAGACGCGTGATGGAGTCCAGCAGGACGACCACGTCGTGACCGAGCTCGACCAGCCGCTTGGCGCGCTCGATGGCGAGCTCGGCGACCGTCGTGTGGTCCTCGGCCGGGCGGTCGAAGGTCGAGGAGATGACCTCGCCCTTGACCGACCGCTGCATGTCGGTGACCTCTTCCGGACGCTCGTCGACCAGGACGACCATCAGGTGGCACTCGGGGTTGTTGTGCGTGATCGCGTTGGCGATCGCCTGCATGATCATGGTCTTGCCGGTCTTCGGCGGGGCCACGATCAGACCGCGCTGGCCCTTACCGATCGGCGCGACGAGGTCGATGATGCGGGTGGTGAGGATGCCCGGGTCCGTCTCCAGACGGAGGCGGTCCTGCGGGTACAGCGGCGTCAGCTTGTTGAACTCCGGCCGCCCGCGCCCGGATTCGGGCGCCATGCCGTTGACGGAGTCCAGGCGCACCAGCGCGTTGAACTTCTCGCGCCGCTCGCCGTCCTTCGGCTGACGCACGGCACCGGTGATGTGGTCACCCTTGCGCAGGCCGTTCTTACGGACCTGGGCGAGGGAGACGTACACGTCGTTCGGGCCGGGCAGGTAGCCGGACGTGCGGATGAAGGCGTAGTTGTCGAGGATGTCCAGGATGCCCGCGACGGGGATCAGGACGTCGTCCTCGGTGATCTGCGGCTCCTGCACGTCGTCGCGGCCGCGACGGCCACGGCGGTCACGGTAACGCCCGCGACGGCCACGGCGGCCGCCCTCGAAGTCGTCCCCGTCCTCGTCGGCCCGCTGCTGCTGGCCACGGTCCTGACGACCGCCGCCGCCCTGCTGCTGGCCCTGCTGCTGGCCGCGCTGGCCGCCCTGCTGGTCGTCGCCCTTGCCCCGGCCTCCGCGGTCACGGTCCCGGTCACGGTCCCGGTCACGGTCCCGGCCGCCGCGGTCACGGCGGTCGCGGCGGCGGCCCTCGCCGCCGTCACCGGAGTCGGACTTGGCGTCGTTCTGGGACTGCTGCTGCGACTGCTGCGCCGGGGCCTCGGCCTTGGCGTCGTTCTTCGCCTCGGCGGCGACCGTCTCGGGAGCGTTGGCCGGGGATCCGGCGTCGGCGGTGGCACGGCGACGGCGGCGCTCCGAGGGCGCGTCGTCACTGGCGGGCTGACCGGGAATCTCGATCTGCTGCTGCGCCACGGCCTTGTCGGCCTTCTCGGCGGGGGCCTCGGGGGCCTGCTTCGCGTCCGCCTTCTTCTCCGCCTTCTCGGCGTTGTCCCCCGTACGGGTCCGGGAGGTGGCGCGGCGCTTGGGCTTGGTCTCGGCGGGGGCGTCGGCCTTCGCGGCCGGAGCGGCGCCGCCGGATGCCTGCGCCTCCTTGATGACCTCGATCAGCTGGCTCTTGCGCATACGCGCGGTGCCCTTGATGCCGAGGCCGGATGCGACCTGCTGCAGCTCGGCCAGCACCATGCCCTCGAGGCCGGTACCGCGGCGCCGCCGGGAGCCGGCACCGGTGGCAGGCGCGGAGGCGTCCGTGGCGGGCGCGGCAGCGGTCTCCTCGACACGTGCGCCCATCAGATCGGTGGTGTCGCTCACGAAGGGTCCTTCCCTGGAGCGGACGTCGGCCTGTCTGGCTCGGCGACCGGTTGTGCTGTCCGACTTCGGTCCGTGTGGTGTGAACCGTGCCGGGGCGGTGGTCCGCCTAAGCGGCGGAGGAATCTGGTGATGGCGCTTCCTTGAGCCGTGGCACCCAGTGTCAGTGTCACGCGGCGTGGTCGCACCGGTTCCGGAGCGTGCCTTGCGCCCCGCTCAGTGTCCGCGTACGGCGTACGGTCCGACGTACGAAACACAGTGCGGCTTGGGGGGCTCCCGGAAGGATGTCTGTCCCGGACGGGGACACGAGGCACCTCGCCATGGTGGGGTCGGGTGCAGACTTGAGGTTAACACTACCGGATCCAACAAACATTCCCCCTCTCAAAATCCGGCAACCGTGTGCTTTTAAAAGTCACCGGGGGCCGCGAGCGGAAGAACGCTCGCGCCCTGCTGATCGAGGCTCAGCCGGTTCGCGGCCCAGTCCGCGCCCGCCAGGGCCTCGACCTTGTCGGCGGTGCCCGCGTCGGTCAGCGCCATGACCGTCGGTCCGGCGCCGGAGATGACCGCGGGGACGCCCTCGGCCCGCAGCCGCTCCACCAGTGCCGTGCTCTCCGGCATGGCGGGGGCGCGGTACTCCTGGTGGAGGCGGTCCTCGGTGGCGGGCAGCAGCAGTTCGGGGCGCCGCGTCAGGGCCTCGACGAGCAGGGCGGCCCGGCCCGCGTTGACGGCGGCGTCGACGTGCGGAACGGAGCGCGGGAGCAGTCCGCGCGCCGTCTCTGTCAGAACTGGCTTTCCGGGCACGAAAACCACCGGAACGATGGAATCGGCGGGCTCCATCCTGATCGCGCGGGCCGCGCCGCCCTCCATCCAGGACAGGGTGAAGCCGCCCAGCAGACACGCCGCGACATTGTCGGGGTGGCCCTCGATCTCGGTGGCGAGCTCGAGCAGCGCGGTGTCGTCGAGCTTGGCGTCGGCGCCTATGGTCACGGCCCGGGCGGCCACGATCCCGGCGCAGATGGCGGCCGAGGAGGAGCCCAGGCCCCGGCCGTGCGGAATGCGGTTGGCGCAGACGATCTCCAGACCGCGCGGCTGTCCGCCGAGCAGGTCGAAGGCCGTGCGCAGGGAACGGACGAGGAGGTGCTTCTCGTCGCGCGGGAGCGTCTCGCTGCCCTCACCCGCGATGTCGATGTGCAGCCCGGAGTCGGCCACCCGGACGACGACGTCGTCGTACAAGCCCAGCGCGAGGCCGAGGGCGTCGAAGCCCGGGCCGAGGTTGGCGCTGGTGGCGGGGACGCGCACCCGGACGGCGGCGGCGCGGAACGCTGGACCGGCCATCGCTCGATGACTCTCCTTGAGCTGCGTGATTGTCGAATGACGTTCGATGGACATTCGATGCGTACGAGAACCCTGGGGGCCGCTGCCGACCGGGATGGCCGGCCGCTGTCCCGGCCGCGGAGACGGCGCGGCACCGTGCTCTATGCGAAGGCATATGCGGCGGGCGGGTTCAGTACAGCCTATCGAAAGAAGGTTCTGTGGCGACATAGGGCGCACAGGAGGCGCACGATGCGTGTCGTATGAGCCCTGTGCACCCCCAGCGGGGTACTTCCCCGGGCAAGCGCCGTCTTACGCCGGACCGTGCCGAGCGCTACACCCGCGCTCGGCACGGTCGCGCACGTCCGGCGAGTCCGAGGCGCTCCG
>NZ_JBHUQX010000627.1:0-3814 GCF_042674225.1 Streptomyces sp. NPDC056948 | reverse complement strand
TCTCCACGATGTCCGCGGTCATGGCCGTCCCCGACGGCCACCGGGACGCCGGCCGGGTCTTCGGGGCCTCCCCCTGGCAGATGTTCCGCCACGTCCTGCTCCCGGCCTCCTTGCCCGCCGTCCTGGTCGGCGCGCGGATCGCGGCGGGCGTGGCGGTCCTGGTGATCGTCGCCTCCGAGCAGATCGCCGCGACGGACGGCCTGGGCCATCTGATCTTCGACTCCCGCGCCCTCTTCCAGAACGACGTGATGTTCGTCGGCATCGTCTGCGTCGCCGCCCTGGGCGTGCTTTTCTCCGAACTGGTCCGGTTCGTCGGCCGGTTGCTCACCCCGTGGGCACCACGCGACCGGGGACGGGGGCAGGCATGAGGGCACGTACGTACGGCCTCGCCCTGCTCGCGGGCGCGCTGCTGGCCTCGGCCGCCTGCTCGTCGCCGTCCCCCGGGCCATCGCAGCCCAAAGCCGACACGGCGACGCGCACGATCCGCCCGGTCCAGGGCTGCGGCACCGCGTCCTGGACGGACCCCGCCGACCGCGCCCCTGACCGCACCCCGGCCCGCTGCCGCCCGGGCTCCCCGGCCCCGCAACGGCTCGCCGAGCCCCGGAAGCTGACGATCGCGACGGGCACGCTGAGCGCGGAGTACGTGGCACCGCTGCGGGTCGCGCTCGACAAGGGCGAATTCGAGAAGGAGGGCCTGGACGTCACGCTGAAGGTGCTGCCGACGCCCGAGGCCCTCCCGCTGCTGGCCAAGGGCGAGATCGACGCGCTCTGGGCGGCCCCGGAGGCGGCTGTCATGAACGGCATCCGCGGCGGCTTCGTCATCCGCTGGGTCGCGGGGAACTTCTCCCCCGGCCCGAAGTCCAAGAGCGGCCTGTGGGTCCGGCTGAAGGACGGCGAGACGCCGGCCGCCGTCCGGATGGCCGACCGGACACTCGGCACGATGATCGGCAAGGGCTCGGTGATCGCCTACCCCATGGAGCAGGCCCTGGAGCAGCACGGCGGCGGCCTCGACCGGATCCGCTACCAGCAACTGGGCTCGGCGGACGTCCTCACGGCCCTGCGGAACGGCGGCGTCGACTCCGCGTGGCTGCTGGACCCGGTGTGGCGCCGCGTCGACGGCGAGCCGGGCTACGCATTCCTGGGCGGCCAGCCACCCGGCGAGCCCCTGGGCGGCATGCTCTACGGCCCGAGCCTGCTGAACGACGACGTGGACGCGGGGGTGGCCCTGCTGCGGGCGTACATCCGCACGGTGAACACGTACTTCGCGGCCGACTACAAGAAGAACGAGAGGTATGTCACATACCTTGGGGATCTCCTGAAGACGGACGCGGCGATCCTCCGCTCCACCCCGTCCCTGCGCATGGACTGGGAGATCCGCACCGGCACAACGGCCCGTCTCCATGCGGCCTACCGGGCACAGGGCGTGGCGAAGGACGACGCGCTCCCCGAGTCCCGGACCGTGAACCGTTCTCTCTACGAGGAGGCGGTGGGGCACCGCCCCTGAACACACACCGAGGGCCGGAACCCTTTTGGATTCCGGCCCTCGGCCTTCAGTAGCGGGGACAGGATTTGAACCTGCGACCTCTGGGTTATGAGCCCAGCGAGCTACCGAGCTGCTCCACCCCGCGTCGTTGAATGCAACGTTACGTGAACGCAGAGGCCGGATGCAAATCGCTTAACGCCGAGCCCGGGCTGCGGGCAGCAGCGAGCACCTCGCAGCCCACCGGGCATCACGCCGACAGCTCCTGCCGAAGCGCGTCCCGCAACCGAGCCGCCCGCTCCGCCACCGACGCCGGACCCAACGACACCGCCCGGTCGGCCCACCGCTGCCCCTCAGCCAGCTCCCCCCGACGCGCGTAGACCAGGGCCAGCCGCAACGCCGCCCGCCCATGCCCCGCATCGGCCGCCCGCGTCCACCACACCGCCGCCTCGGGCTCGCTGCCCTCCCGGGCCAGCAGCAGCCCCAGATTGAACGCGCCGTTGCGGGACCCGGCCTCGGCCGCCTCCCGGTACCACCGGGCCGCCTCGACGACGTCCCCCCGGGCCGCTGCGTGCATGCCGACCCGCACCTGCGCCCGCCGGTGCCCCTGCGAGGCCGCCCGCTCGTACCACTCCTCGCACTCGCTCCGCTGGTGCACCGGCTCCCCGAGCTCGTGCGCGGGCTCCGGCGGCCGGCGCGCGTCGAGCACGGTCGCCAGCCGGTACGCGGCCTCGGCGCTCCCGCCCCCGGCCGCACACCGCAGGTGCCGCTCGGCCTCCTGGTCGTCGCCGTCCCGCAGCAGCGCCATGCCGACCTGCAGCGCGGCCTCCGTGTGCCCTGCGGCGGCGGCCCGCTCGTACCAGCGCAGCGCGGCCTGCTCCTCGCCCCGTCCGGCGTGGAGGATGCCCAGGTTGAAGGCGGCGTCCACGCTCCCTGCCTCCGCGGCCTTGGAGAACCACGGCTCCGCGCCCGTCTCGTCCCCGGCCCGCAGCAGCAGGATCGCCAGCGCGTTCGCGGCCTCCTGGTGCCCGGCGTAGGCCGCGCGCCGGTACCACTGCTCGGCGTGCGGGGTGCGCCCCTGCTCGACGCAGAGCAGCCCGAGGTTGTACGCGCCGTTGACGTCGCCCGCGTCCATCGCCGCCCGGTACCACCGCTCGGCGGTCTGGGTCTCGCCCCGCTCGGCGTGCAGCGCGCCCAGCGCGTTCGCCGCGTTGCCGTCGCCGTCCTGAGCGGCCCGCAGCCACCACACGGCGGCGTTCTCGGTGTCGCCCGCGTCGCGCAGCAGGAATCCGAGCGCGCATGCGGCCCGCGCCTCGCCGTCCTTGGCGGACGTCAGGTACCAGCGCCCGGCCTCCTTGAGCTGGCCGCGCTTCTCCAGGATCGTCCCGAGGTGCAGCGCGGCCCGCCGGTGCCCGCGCGCGGCGGCCTGCCGGTACCACTGCTCGGCCTCGTCCGGCACGGGTGCGCCGTCGTCGTCGGCCTCGCGGGCCGCCTTGCGGTCCAGCGCCCGCGCCAGCCGGTACGCCGCCTCCCGGTGCCCGCGCTCGGCCGCGGCCCGCATCCAGCGCTCGGCCCCGGCGTCACCGCGGTGCTCCAGCAGGTCGGCGAGGGCGTACGCGCCCAGGGTGTGGCCCTGTTCCGCGGACTGGCGCAGCCAGTACTCGGCGGCGGGTTCGTCGCCGCGCTCGCGGTGGTGCCGACCGAGGGCGTGCGCGGCCGCCGTGGATCCGGCGACGGCGGCGATCCGCCACCATCCGGCGGCCTCGTCGGCGTATCCCCGCTGGTGGAGAAGGACTCCCAGGTTGTTGGCCGCGGCCCGGTCGCCCGCGGCGGTGGCGGCACGCAGATGAGGTTCGGCACCGTCGAGATCACCACGGCGCAGCAGCATGGCCCCGAGGACACTCATCGCCTCGACGTCGCCGGCCTCGGCGGCGAGCCGCTGACGCAGCTCCTCGGCTGCCTCATCGGCGATTTCCCCGGTCTCGTCCGGGGTGTCGGTGTCCTCCCGGCTGGAAGGCTGCACAAAACGCCCTGTCTCGAACAGAGTTGCCTTGTCCCCCATAACGTCCATCGTCGCACCACCTGCAACCTGGGTACACCTGGTATACCGCAGCCATTGAGGTCACTACAGCGTTTTGTCGACATGCCCACAGAGAGACAAGTCAAACACAGATTGCCCAACTCCCCCGGCGGCACGGCCGCAGCCCGCACCAGCACATGCGTTCACACATCACGAAGGCCCCGATTGCGGTGTGGTATACGGGCCGTCGATGTCGCTCCCTCACTCGGACGTCGCGATTTCAGTAGCGGGGACAGGATTTGAACCAGCGGCCA
>NZ_JBHUQX010000626.1:0-3843 GCF_042674225.1 Streptomyces sp. NPDC056948 | reverse complement strand
CGCCCGTGACGCTCCCGGCTCACCAGGGCAGGAACACGTGCACGTCCTTGCCGCGCTCGTCGGCCACCACGCTGACCTGGTCGCACAAGGTGTGGATCAGGTGCCAGCCGATGCCGCCGCCACCGCTGCGCGGATCGAAGGGCCGCGGCGCGGGCTCCGTGCTGCTGGAGTCGTGCAGCACCACGTGCACCCCGTCGAAGGTCCGGCGCATCCGCAGCGCGAACGGACCCGGGGCGTACTGCACCGCGTTGGCGGCCAGTTCCGTCACCACCAACAGGATGTCGTCCCAGTACTCGGGGGCAGAGGGCGGCGAGGACCGTGCCAGGTCACGCAAGAAGCCCTCCGCGGCCAGCCGCGCACCGGTCACGTCGTGCGGCTCGCCCACGAAGCTGTTCGTGCGGCTCGGGATGTCCTCGGAGGTCAGTGCGTCGTCCCCACGCGGCTCGGTTGACATATCGCCTTTCCGGCCCGGTCGTCAGCAAGGGCTGTCGTCAGGGCTGTGGTCCTTTCTCTGGTGTCGCCACTGTCGTGTTCCCGTGCGAGCGCGGACTACGCGTCCGGTCCGCGTTCAACGGAACACGTTGTCCGAGTCCTCCCAGTGCGACGGATCCTCCGGGCTGCTCGGCCGCCCGGGACGCCTGCGCGACTCGTACATCGCGTCGATCTCGGCCGCGTAGTGCCGCACGATCTCGTCGCGGCGCAGCTTCATCGACGGCGTCAGCAGCCCGTTGGTCACGTCGAACGGCTCCGGCAGCACCCGGAACACCCGGATCGACTCCGACCGCGACACGGCACTGTTGGCCGCGCCCACGGCGCGTGCGACCTCCTCCCGCAGCGCGTTCTCCTCCCGGGCCTCCCGCATCTCGCCCTGCAGCGCCAGCGCCGCCCGCCAGTGCGCCAGGAACTCCGGATCCAGCGTGATCAGGGCGCCGACACAGGGCCGGTTGTCGCCCACCACCACCGCCTGGTGGATGAGCGGGTGCATCCGCAGCCGCTGTTCCAGGGCCGCCGGGGCGACGCTCTTGCCGCTGCTCGTGATGATGATGTCCTTCTTGCGGCCGGTGATCGTCAGATAGCCCTCCGAGTCCAGTCGCCCGAGGTCACCGGTGGCCAGCCAGCCGCCGCGCAGCGCGGCCCGGGTACCGGCGTCGTCACCCACGTACCCCTGGAACACCGACGGGCCGCGCACCAGGATCTCCCCGTCGTCGGCGACCTGGATCTCCGTGCCCGGCAGCGCCTGCCCGACGGTCCCCGACTTCTCCCGGCCCAGCGGCTGCATCGTCACCCCGCCGCTGGTCTCCGTCAGGCCGTAGCCGTCGTTCACATAGATGCCGATGCCCTCGTAGAAGAGGGACAGGTCGCGGCTGAGGGGAGAGCCGCCGGATGTCGCCCGCCGCACCCGGCCACCCAGCGCGGCCCGCAGCCGGCGGTACACCGTGCGGTCGTAGAGGGCGTGCTGCAGCCGCAGATCGAAACCGGGCCCGCGGCCCCTGCCCAGCCGCTGGCGTTCCAGGGCCGCGGCGAAGTCCCGCGCCGTCCCGGCGGCCCGCTCGAACAGTCCGCCGTGGCCCCCCTGCTGCGCCGTGCGCAGGAAGTTCTTGTAGATCTTCTCGAAGACCGACGGGACCGCGTAGAAGTACGTCGGCCGGAAGGTGCGCAGCGCCGAGAACAGCGCCTCCCCGCCGAGGTCGGCCTGGTGCCCCATCAGCAGGCCGCCGCGCACGCACAGGCCCTGGATCATGAGCCCGTACACGTGGGAGAAGGGCAGGAACGCCAGCACGGAGCCCTGCTCGCCGCGCGATGCCGCCGTCTGACCCCAGCCGGCCAGCAGCGTGTCGCAGGGCCCGGCCAGGTTGCGATGGCTGAGGGCGCAGCCCAGGGCGTGGCCGGTCGTGCCGGAGGTGTAGGCGATGACGGCCGTGGAGTCCGGCAGCACGATGCGGCGCATCGAGTCGACCGTGGCGAGCGGCACGGACTCCCCGCGGACCGTCAGCTCCTCCAGCGCTCCCGCGTCAAGCTGCCAGACGTGGCTCAGCAGCGGCAGCGCCGCGCACACCGAGCCGACGGTCATGACGCCCAGCTCGTCCTCCACCACCACGGCCACACAGCCGGAGTCCCGCAGGATCCATTCCACCTGGTCGCGCGACGACGACGGGTAGACCGGGACGACCTCGGCGCCCACGGCCCACAGCGCGTAGCACAGGACCGTCCACTCGTACCGGGTGCGCGCCATGATCGCCACGCGGTGGCCCGGCGCGATGCCGGACGCGATCAAGCCCTTGGCCACGTCCACCACCTCGTCGCGCAGCTCGATCGCCGTCACCTCCTCCCAGACGGCGGAGGCGGGGTCGGTGCGGCGGGCGAGCATCGGCCGGGTGGGTTCGCGGTCCGCCGTCTCGAAGACGCTGTCGGCGAGCCCGCCGGTCAGGGGCGAGAAGGCCGGTGGAGCGAGGGCCGTTTCGCGCATGCACTGCTCCTGACGTGTACGGGGTGTGACATTGCCGACGGGTACCGTCATCGGCGGTGCTCGAATGTAGTCGAGTCGGGACCCTTCGGGGTCGGGAAATACGGAAGTGACACCGCTGATGATCTCGGCGTGACCGAAGGACGGGCGGGACGCCTTACGCCTGTGTGTGGCGGACGCACTCGGTGACGACGTCCCGCAGGCTGCCCGTGCGCTCCATCAACGCGCGCTGCACCTGCGCGCCGTTGCCCTCCCGCAGCAGTTCCTCGCAGGCGGCCCGGGCCCGCTCGAAGTCACCGGTGTCCGCGAGGGCCTGACCGACATGGTCCAGCAGGGCACGGACGACTGCCTCGGCGGGCATGCGCCGCATGGTCGCGGGGTGCAGCAGCTCGCCCGTCAGGCCGGACCGGGCGGCCTGCCAGTGGGCCAGCCGCAGCAGGCTGACGCTGTGGTCGAGGGGCTCCTGGCCCGCCCGCCACGCGCGTGCCGCGGTCTCGACGAGCCCGCGGACGAGGGTGGCGACCAGCGCGGCCGTGCCGGAGCGCAGACAGACGTCCGAGACCCGCACCTCCACCGTCGGATACTGCCGGGACAGCCGCGCGTCGAAGTAGATCATCCCGTCGTCGAGGACGGCCCCGGTGGCCACCATCTCCGCGACCAGCCGGTGGTACCGCTCGGCCGAGCCGAAGATCTCGGTCGGACCGGCCGACGGCCAGCGCTGCCACACCCGGCTGCGATAGCTGCTGTACCCCGAGTCATGGCCCTGCCAGAACGGCGAGTTCGCACTCAGCGCCAGCAGCACCTGCAGCCAGGGCCGCACCCGGTCGATGACCGCGACGCCCTCCTCGTCGGACTCCACGGCCACGTGCACATGGCAGCCCAGGACGAGCTGCTCCCGGGTGGCGATGCCGTACTGATCCGCCATCCACTGGTACCGCTGGTTGACGCTGATGGCGGGGCTGACGGGCAGCGGGGAGGTGGCGAGCGCCGCGACGGTGCAGCCGATCTCCCCGGCGTGCCGGGCGGCCTCCTTGCGGCAGCGGACGATCTCCGCGCGCAGGCTCTCCATGGACGACTGCGGATGGGTGGCGAACTCCAGCATCTGCTCGTGGAGTTCCTTCTCGAAGACGTCCTGATCCGCGTCGTCCCGCTCCGCGTGGGCGAGCACCGCCGCGGACAGCGCCCGGGGCTCGCCGGTCTCCGGATCGACCAGGAGGAGCTCCTCCTCCACTCCGACGGTGCGCACCTGATGCCCGCCCTTCTGCGACCCTGCCGCGGGGGGCCACCCGCTTATCCCCGGGGGTCGACCCCCCCGGCCCCCCCCCCGCGGGGGGGGCACCCGGGGGGTGCGCGGGGGGTCACGGAGCGCACCGCCCCCG
>NZ_JBHUQX010000625.1:0-3866 GCF_042674225.1 Streptomyces sp. NPDC056948 | reverse complement strand
CTTCGTGCCGGGCCGCCCCCCATGGGGTGGCGATGCGGGTGGGATGTGCCCGGCCCCGGCCATGTGCCGTAATCTCGAAGCTCGGAGCCCGCTGCTCACGGGACCGGACCTTGATCCACGACTTGGGGTTGCACAGCAGATGACTGCGATTTCTCTCGGCATGCCGTCCGTACCGACCAGGCTCGCCGAGCGCCGGAAGAGCCGCCAGATCCAGGTCGGGGCCGTGGCGGTCGGCGGAGACGCCCCCGTCTCGGTGCAGTCGATGACGACGACGCGTACGTCCGACATCGGCTCGACCCTCCAGCAGATCGCCGAGCTGACCGCCTCCGGCTGTCAGATCGTCCGCGTCGCCTGCCCGACGCAGGACGACGCCGACGCCCTGTCGACCATCGCCCGCAAGTCGCAGATCCCGGTCATCGCGGACATCCACTTCCAGCCGAAGTACGTCTTCGCCGCGATCGAGGCGGGCTGCGCGGCCGTCCGCGTCAACCCCGGCAACATCAAGCAGTTCGACGACAAGGTCAAGGAGATCGCGCGGGCCGCCAAGGACCACGGCACCCCGATCCGGATCGGCGTCAACGCGGGCTCGCTGGACCGGCGCCTCCTCCAGAAGTACGGCAAGGCGACCCCCGAGGCGCTGGCCGAGTCCGCCCTGTGGGAGGCCTCCCTCTTCGAGGAGCACGACTTCCGGGACATCAAGATCTCGGTCAAGCACAACGACCCGGTCGTGATGGTCGAGGCGTACCGCCAGCTCGCGGCCCAGTGCGACTACCCGCTGCACCTCGGCGTGACGGAGGCGGGCCCGGCCTTCCAGGGCACGATCAAGTCGGCCGTGGCCTTCGGCGCGCTGCTCTCCCAGGGCATCGGTGACACGATCCGCGTCTCCCTGTCGGCCCCGCCGGTCGAGGAGGTCAAGGTCGGCAACCAGATCCTGGAGTCCCTGAACCTCAGGCAGCGCGGCCTGGAGATCGTCTCCTGCCCGTCCTGCGGCCGCGCCCAGGTCGACGTCTACAAGCTGGCCGAAGAGGTCACGGCAGGCCTGACCGGCATGGAGGTCCCCCTCCGCGTCGCCGTCATGGGCTGCGTCGTCAACGGCCCCGGCGAGGCCCGCGAGGCCGACCTCGGCGTCGCCTCCGGCAACGGCAAGGGCCAGATCTTCGTCAAGGGCGAGGTCATCAAGACGGTCCCCGAGTCCAAGATCGTGGAAACCCTCATCGAGGAGGCCATGAAGCTGGCCGAACAGATGGAGGCGGACGGCGTGATCTCGGGCGAGCCGTCGGTAGCGGTCGCGGGCTGATCCTTTCCATGCCGCCGGCCGGGTCGGGCTTCTCTTGGGGGCGCGGGGCTGTTGTCGATATGCGGCTCCGCCGCGTGGGCGCGACAAGCCACAAGGCACCCGCACCCGTCGGCAAACCGTCGCTCCCGAGCTCCGGGGCGCCCCGCCCAAGCAGCGCAGCTATAGTGCGGAGACCAAGCCGACCCCAGTGTGTGAGGCCCCGCACTTGTTGACGCAGACCACCTCACGGGTCCTCGAACCGAGCGACCTGGACGCCGCGCTCGCCGTGCTCAACCGTGAGCCGGTCGCCAACGCCTTTGTGACGTCCAGGGTGCAGATCGCCGGCCTCGACCCGTGGCGGCTCGGCGGCGAGATGTGGGGCTGGTACGAGGACGGCATGCTGACGTCCTTGTGCTACGCGGGCGCCAACCTGGTCCCGATCTGTGCCACCCCGCGCGCCGTCCGCGCCTTCGCCGACCGGGCCCGCCGGTCCGGCCGCCGCTGCTCCTCCATCGTCGGGCCCGCCGGGTCCACCGCCGACCTGTGGCGGCTGCTGGAACCCCAGTGGGGCCCGGCCCGCGACGTCCGCCGCCGGCAGCCGCTCATGGTCTCCGACAGCCTGCCGGCCGGCATCGCCCCGGACCCCTACGTCCGCCGCGTCCGCAAGGACGAGATGGAAACGCTCATGCCGGCGTGTGTGGCGATGTTCACCGAGGAGGTCGGGATCTCCCCGCTGGCGGGCGACGGGGGCCTGCTCTACCAGGCCCGCGTCGCCGAACTCGTCGGCTCCGGCCGCGCCTTCGCCCGCTTCGACGCGGACGGCAAGGTCGTCTTCAAGGCCGAGATCGGCGCCGCGACGGACCGCGCCTGCCAGATCCAGGGCGTGTGGGTCGCCCCCGAGTACCGGGGCACGGGCCTGGCGGCCCCCGGCATGGCAGCCGTGCTGCGCTACGCCCTGGCCGACGTCGCCCCGGTGGCCAGCCTCTACGTGAACGACTTCAACACGGCGGCCAGGCGGACGTACACGAGAGTGGGCTTCCAGGAGGTCGGCGCCTTCATGAGCGTGCTGTTCTGAAACGCCCCAAGGGCGCGGGGCTGTTGTCGATAGGCGGCTCCGCCGCGTGGGCGCGAGCATCCACATGCGGCCCGCACCCGTACGACAACCGAAACCCCCCTGTAGGCTCCCCGCCATGGACCTCGTGATCGGCCCACTCGACCTCCACGCCCACGTCGACGAGGCCCTGGCCGTCCAAGCCGTAGCCTTCGGCCTCGGCGCCGACGAAGTCGCAGTCCGCCGCCAGATCGTCCTCCGCCACATGACCTACCCGGGGGCAAGGGCCCTCGGCGCCACGGCCGACGGCAACCTCGTGGGTTTCGTCTACGGCATGCCCAACGACCGCACCCACTGGTGGTCCACCGTCGTGGAGCCGTACCTCAGAGCGAACCACCACGACCACTGGCTCGACGACTCCTTCGTGATCACCGAACTGCACGTCCACCCCGCCCACCAGAGCCGCGGCATCGGACGCACCCTGATCACCACCATCACCGACGGCGCCGCCGAACCCCGCTCGATCCTCTCCGCGATCGACACCGAGAGCCCCGCCCGCGCCCTCTACCGCTCCCTCGGCTACCAGGACCTGGCCCGCCAGGTCCTCTTCCCCAGCGCCCCCAAGCCGTACGCCGTGATGGGCGCCCCGCTCCCGCTGCTGCGCCGCTAACCGATTTCCACCGCCCCGTACCCCCCGGATAACCTCCTGCCATCACCCACACGTAGCAGGAGCTAAACCATGGCGAACGTACCGGTCCAGCGCATGTCCCAGTTGATGGCGAAGACGTTGCGCGACGACCCGGCGGACGCCGAGGTCCTCAGCCACAAACTCCTCGTCCGCGCCGGGTACGTCCGCCGTACCGCCGCCGGCATCTGGAGCTGGCTGCCGCTCGGCAAGCGGGTCCTCTCCAATGTAGAGCGCATCGTCCGCGAGGAGATGGACGCGATCGGCGCCCAGGAGGTGCTGCTCCCCGCCATCCTGCCGCGTGAGCCGTACGACGCCACCGGCCGCTGGGACGAGTACGGCCCCGAGCTGTTCCGTCTCCAGGACCGCAGGGGCGGCGACTACCTCCTCGGTCCCACCCACGAGGAGATCTTCACCCTGCTGGTGAAGGACCAGGCGTCCTCCTACAAGGACCTGCCGGTGATCCTCTACCAGATCCAGAACAAGTACCGCGACGAGGCCCGGCCCCGCGCGGGCATCCTGCGCGGCCGCGAGTTCCTGATGAAGGACTCCTACTCCTTCGACACCGAGGACGAGGGCCTCGCCCGGTCCTACGCCCTGCACCGCGAGGCCTACCAGAAGATCTTCGCGCGCCTCGGCCTCGACTACCGCATCTGCGCCGCCACCGCCGGCGCGATGGGCGGCTCCAAGTCCGAGGAGTTCCTCGCCCCGGCCGAGGCCGGCGAGGACACCTTCGCCGACTGCCCGAACTGCGACTTCGCCGCCAACACGGAGGCGATCACGTACGAGTTGAAGCCCGTCGACGCCTCCGGCGTCCCGGCCGCCGAGGACATCCCGACCCCCGACACCCCCAC
>NZ_JBHUQX010000624.1:0-3883 GCF_042674225.1 Streptomyces sp. NPDC056948 | reverse complement strand
GGGTGGGGCCTCCTGTGCCGTACGAGGGTGGTCGTACGCGGATCAGACCTGCGCCGGCTCCGGCTCCGGCTCCTCGGACGCCTCCGTGCGCTGGGCCGGGAGGCCCTTCTTCGCCGCGCGCTTCTTCGCCCGGCGCTCCTTGCGGAGCTCGAACATCGCGTACAGCGTCGGGACCAGAAGGAGGGTGAGCAGAGTCGACGTCACCAGGCCGCCGATCACGACCACGGCCAGCGGCTGGGCGATGAAGCCGCCCTCGCCCGTGATGCCGAGGGCCATCGGGAGCAGGGCGAAGATCGTCGCCAGGGCGGTCATGAGGATCGGGCGCAGTCGGTGCCGGCCGCCCTCGATCACTGCCTCGACGACGCCGTAGCCCTGCTTGCGGTACTGGTTGATCAGGTCGATCAGCACGATCGCGTTCGTCACCACGATGCCGATCAGCATCAGCATGCCGATCATCGCGGGGACACCCATCGGCGTGCCGGTCACCAGCAGGAGGCCGATGGCGCCCGTGGCCGCGAACGGGATGGAGACGAGCAGGATCAGCGGCTGGACCAGGGACTTGAAGGTGCCGACCAGCAGCATGAAGACGATCGCGATGGCCGCCAGCATCGCCAGGCCCAGGTTGAGGAACGCCTCGTCCTGGTCCTCGGAGACACCGCCGATCGACGCCGTGGCGCCCTCCGGGAGCTTCAGCGCGCTGATCTCGGACTGGAGCTTGGTGCTCACCGCGCCCGTGTTGTCGCCGGTCGGCTTCGCGGAGATGGTCGCCGCGCGCTGGCCGTCGATCCGGGTCATGGACACCGGACCGTCGATCTGCTTCACCGTCGCGATGTCGCCGAGCTTCGCCGCGCCCAGGCGCAGGTCCTGAAGCTGCTTCAGCGTCCGCGCGGGCTCGGCCGAACGGATGACGATGTCGCGCTCGCTGTCGTCCAGGGTCGCCTTGGCCGCGTTGGTGCCGCGGATCGCCTGCGCGACGGCGGCGCCCAGGGTCTGGTCGTTGAAGCCGGCCGCGGCCGCCTTGTCGTTGGCCTTCACCGAGATGCGCGGCACGCTCTGCGCCAGGTCGCTGGTGACGTCCGTGACGTCGTCGAGCTCGGCGACCGTCTTGCGGACCTGCTCGGACGCCGTACGCAGGACCTCGGCGTCGGCGGCCTTCACCACGACGCTGAGGTCCTGGCTGCCGAAGCCGTCACCGGCGGCGATGGTGGTCGTGCCGATGCCCTTGAGACCGGCCAGGCCCTTCTCGACGTCGTCCTGGACATCCTCGAACGGCACCGAGTCGTCCAGCATCACCTGGTACGAGGCCTGGTTGGAGTCCGTGCCACCGCCGAAGGCGGCCATGAAGCCGGACGAACCGATGGTGACCTGGTAGTCCTTCACGCCCTTGGTGTCGGCGAGCAGCTTCTCGACCTTCTTCGCCTGGGCGTCGGTCGCCGCCAGGCTGGTGCCGGGCTTCAGCTCCTGCTTGACGCTGAGGACTTCCTGCTCGCCCTGGTCGAAGAAGTTCGTCTTCAGCAGGGGCGCCATGCCGAACGTGCCGACGAGGACGACGATCGCGAGGGCCACGCTGGTGAGGCGGCGGCGGGTCGCGAAGCGCAGGACCGGGACGTAGATGCGCTGGAGGCGGCTCTTGGCCTCCTTCTCCTCCGCGATCCGGCGCGCCTCGTCCGCGTCCTCGGGGGTGCCCTTCGGGGGACGCAGGAACCAGTACGACAGGACCGGTACGACCGTCAGGGAGACGAGCAGGGACGCCAGCAGCGCGGCGGTCACCGTCAGGCTGAACGAGCCGAACAGCTCGCCCACCATGCCGCCGACCAGACCGATCGGCAGGAACACCGCGACCGTGGTGAGCGTCGAGGACGTCACCGCGCCCGCGACCTCACGGACGGCCTGGAGGATCGCCGAGTGGCGCTCCTCGCCGTAGCCGAGGTGCCGCTTGATGTTCTCCAGGACCACGATCGAGTCGTCGACGACCCGTCCGATGGCGATCGTCAGCGCGCCCAGCGTCAGGACGTTCAGCGACAGGTCGCGCGTCCACAGCACGATCAGGGCGAGGACCACGGACAGCGGGATGGACACCGCCGTCACGAGGGTGGAGCGGATCGAGGCCAGGAAGACCAGGATCACCAGGACCGCGAAGAGCAGACCGAGCGCACCCTCGGTGGTCAGGCCCTTGATGGACTTCGACACCGCCGGGCCCTGATCGCTGACGACCGTGAGGTCGGCGCCGGAGCCGAGGTCCTTGCGGAGGTCGGGGAGCTTGTCCTGGACGGCCTCGGAGATCGCGACCGCGCTGCCGTCGCGGTCCATGGTGACGGCGACGGAGAGGCTGGGCTTGCCGTCCGTGCGGGTGATGGAGTCGGCCGGGGCCTCCTGCTGCTTCACCGTGGCGACATCGCCGAGGCGCACCGGCTCGCCCTTGCCGGGCTCGCCCGTGACCATCAGGTCCTGGATCTGCTTCAGCGAGGTGAAGCCGCCGCCGACCTGGACCGTGCGGTTGGCGCCGTCCTCGTCGAAGGAGCCGGCCGGGACGGTGGCGCCGCCCGCCTGGAGCGCCTGCATCAGGGACTGCGGGGTGAGGCCCGCCTTCGCGAGCTTCGCGTTGTCGGGGGTGACGGCGACCTGGAGGTCCCGCACACCGTCGACGGTGACCTGGCCGACGCCGTCGATGCTCTTGAGGTCCGGCACGACGGTCTTGTCGAGCTGGTCGGCCAGGGCCTGCTGGTCCCGGCCGGAGCTGACGGCGAGGACGACGGTCGGCATGTCGTCCGTGGAACCGGCGACGATCTGCGGGTCGACGTCGTCCGGGAGCTGGACGCGGGCCCGGTTGACGGCCTGCTGGACGTCGGCGACGAGCTGCTTGGTGTCGTTGCCGTAGTCGAAGGACGCCATGATCACGGCGTTGCCCTCGCTGGCGGTGGAGGTGACGCCGCTGATGCCGTCGACGGATTCGAGGTTGTCCTCGATGGGTTCGACGACCTGCTTCTCGACCACGTCCGGTGACGCGCCCTGATACGGCGCCAGCACGGACACCATGGGCAGTTCGATGGTGGGCAGCAGCTGCTGCTTGAGCTGGGGTATCGCGATCGCCCCGAAGACGAGCGCGATGATCGACATCAGCCCTATCAGGGCCCGTTGCGCGAGGCTGAATTTCGACAGCCAGGACATGGGTGAGGGTCTCTCTTCTGTTAGCGGCAGAAGCGGCAGCGAGCGCGCAGATGAGCACCCGCCCTAACACCCTGAGCCATGGGGGACCCGGGTTTCGTAGGCCCCAGGTCCATTTCCTTATGCGGCGCATACTCCGGCCGCAGTACACCCGGGTCGAGCTCACTCCACCCTTGGACGGACCAGACCGGACTCGTAGGCGGTGACGACGAGCTGGGCCCGGTCCCGGGCGCCCAGCTTGGCCATGGCCCGGTTGACGTGCGTCTTCACCGTCAGCGGGCTGACCTCCAGACGCTCGGCGATCTCGTCGTTGGAGTGCCCGCCGGCGACCTGGACGAGCACTTCGCGCTCCCGCCCGGTGAGCGAGTCGAGCCGCTCGGCCCGGGCCGGGTCACGCTCGCCGTCGTCGGCCGGGTCCTGGGCGAGGAAGCGGGCGATGAGGCCCGTGGTGGCCGCCGGGGACAGCAGGGCCTGGCCGCCGGCCGCCGTCCGGATGGCGGTCAGCAGTTCCTCGGGCTCGGAGCCCTTGCCGAGGAAGCCGGAGGCGCCGGCGCGCAGCGACTGCACGACGTAGTCGTCGACCTCGAACGTCGTCAGGATGACCACGCGGACGTCGGCGAGTTCGGGGTCGGCGCTGATCATGCGGGTCGCGGCGAGACCGTCGGTGCCGGGCATCCGGATGTCCATGAGGACGACGTCGGCGTGCTGCTCCTTCGTC
>NZ_JBHUQX010000623.1:0-3886 GCF_042674225.1 Streptomyces sp. NPDC056948 | reverse complement strand
TTCGGTAGTACCCATCCTCCATAGGTGCTTAAGGTCGTAAACCTGCAGCTCGAGACCGTTGGCTACGAACAACTTGCTCCCGTACCACGCGATCCCGTCTGCGTGAGATTTGTAGCGAAGTTCCCTGAACCCGCCGGTCTCTGTCTCTGTGGGCTCGACCAGCGCGATATGCCCGTAGCGGACCTGGTCACCCGTGGATTCGGCAATCGAGATCCGCGAGTACTCCTCGTTGGCCTGACCTTTGTCGTACTTGCCGAAGTACCAGGAGGCCGCGTACAAGTGCCTGCCGTCGTAGAGGCCGCCGGCGCTTGCTGCGTGCGACCCGGTGAAGCCCTGCGGCATCCAGCCGCCGGCTGGGTCCGCATAGCCAGTTGTGTCGTCGGCTTCGTTCCAGCAGAAGCCGTCGTACCTCAGGGCGCCGTTCAGCCCCGTGTTGTGGCACAGGGCTGGACGCCCAGTGCGCGCAGTCAGAACCTCGGCGACGGGTATGTCTTTTGCGGCAGAGAGAGCCGGATTCGCCTCAGCGGATGCTATTGCCTTGGTGAAGTTGTTGACGGGGGTCAAGGTGGCGCCGGCCGTACTGATGGGGGCGACTTCCGCGGCTACAGCTTGCTGAGGAAACGCCAGCAGGGAAGCGATCAGTGCCACGCCGAGCCCCAAGGCAACGCGGCTTCTTCGTCCAAACGCAGATTTCATATCCGAAGAGTAATCAGAGGCTGTGCCTCCAGTGGGTGTTTGATGTCGATTGCTCCGACCACTCCAATGCGCTTGGGTGCATTTTCGTCGATGCGCACGATCTGAAACACCTGGAATCTCCCTATTGGTAGGCAACTCTCAGGTCGTTTCAGGCCATTCGTTTTGGCGACAACGCGCCAGATCAGCCGCTCGCTGCAGCCAGGGCAGAACGGACGCGAAGGACGCCTTCGTCATCGCCGATCAGGCCCGCATGCGCGCGGACTTGGGCGTGCTGCGGCCCGGCGATGAAATAGCCGTCGCCCTCAAGATCCTGGTCAGGCGCCGCACACGTCTCGTCAACGACCCCACCCGCCAGATCGACGGGATCCGAGAACAACTCCTGGAAAGCGGGCTTGGCCGCGCTCACGGCGGTGCGGGATGACCAGACCGGTGCCTCGGTAACCACCGTCCGCGCTCACCGTGGTGCGGTCAACGGCAGCCTTCGCGCCGGACAGCTCCCACGCCGTGCAGTCGTTGCGGTTGCCCGGCAACGGTCGGCCAACGGCGACCACGAGTCGGGGAGTCGGCATCGATGACGACCTGATGGTTGGTCGACGTCCCCCGGGTCATCGGGAAGGTCATCTGGTTCGTTGTCCAGCCGAATCCGCGACCTGGTCAGTGATGGTCAACTTCCGGTCAACTTTGATGCGGTAATCGCGCCAACTCGACAGATCTTCACGTCTGCTTCACAGGTAATCCCGAGCTTGAGCACGGAAGTTGTCCACGTCGAGACCCGTGAGCCTCGCCCGGCACGTTTGCGCCAGCCAACTCCGACATCAAGATTTGACTTGTCCTGTCCCGTTCATGTGCACGTATGGTGATCGTCGCGACGGGCGGCTTCTGACCACTCCGCCATCGCGCGTGTCAACCGGCGGCCGGGGGAACGGTGTCGCCACGGGGAGAGGTTGGTCGTCATGCCGCGATTCCGGCACTTCACGCATGCTGTTTCAGCCTGCTCCGTCCGTTGCTCCGGTCTCCGTACCGAGACGACGGCCTGATCTCACCTGTCGCTTCCGCCTCTTCGGACGGTCGCCCCCGCCTGCCTTCCTTTGCGATGAAGGGATGCTCTGTTGCGCCCGAGACCAGGGTTCTTCAGCTCCAGAACCAGTACCAGATCAAGAAAATCCGGTTTCCTCACTCCCGTCGTCACGTCCGTCGTGGCCGTCTCCATGCTGAGCGGTCTGGCTCTCCAGCCGGACGTGCTCCAGTTGACCGCGGCGAAGGCCGCGGCGGCGAACGACTCGTACGACTGGAACGAGGACACGGCTGTCGAGCAGTTGCGGCAGGACCAGTGCCTGATGGCCGATGTGCTGCGCATGGGTGGGCCGTCGATGGCCACGACGGCGCAGGACGGTCTCAACCAGACTCCGGCGAAGCTGCGTGAGCTGGCCAACCGGGACAACTGGGAGAACACCCCGCTCTCCGCGGCGTACCAGAAGGACAAGGACGCGGCGAGCAAGGAGCTGAACGCCCTCAACGCGCTGCGGGACGGGTGGGGTAAGCCCCTGACCGGACTGACCACTCCGGCCGGCTTCACTGAGACCGGCTTCCACTGGCCTCCGGGAACAGCCAATGACGGCAAGGACGACTTCTATGGCCAGACCGGCCTGACGAAGTGGACCGCGGAGCGGTTCTGGAAGGACGAGGGCGACTTCTACCAGGACTCCACCCCGAGGGCTGATGCGGCGACGGTCAAGGCGGTCAAGGACCTCGGTGCCCCGCTGTACGGCAAGGACCCGGATCCGAGTCTTCCCAGCGACGAGTGGAATCGTGCGCTCGCCGAGCGGGACGCCTTCAAGCACCTGTCCGACTGGTCGCTGGAGCCCACCGGCGCGGACAACGCCCGTCTCTTCCTCGCCTCCGGTGGCTTCCCCCGTACGGCCCCGCAGCCGGGCACGGCGGAGCACCGCATCGCGGTCGAGGACCTGAAGAGCCGGTTCGCGGCGTGTGCGTGGCGGGATCCGATCGACCCGAGCAAGGTGCTGGACGGCATCTCCTCCACCGCCGCCACCGAGTGGCAGCAGGAGGTCTCCGCGCAGGCCGCGCAGCGCAACCAGATCCTGGGCGCGAACAAGGACGCCACCACGGCGCTGGCAGCGGGCGCGAAGGCGCTGGGGGACATGCTGGGCCACTCCTGGACGGCCGACCACCTCACGCGCTGGCAGGACTACTGGTCCGCGGGCGGCGTCGGATACGTCGGTGACGCTCCGGCGGTGATCGAGGTGCCGGGCGCGTCGGGCAAGTGCCTCGACATCCCGGGTGGTGCGAAGACCAACGGCTCGCCGGTGCAGATCTACACCTGCAACGGCAAGGCGCAGCAGCAGTGGGAGGTCTACGGCGACGACAAGGGCCTGCACCTGCGGAACGTCAACTCCCTGAAGTGCCTGGATGTGTCGGGGACGAACGAGGCGAACGGCACGAAGATCCAGATCTGGACGTGCAACAGTTCCCCGGCGCAGACGTGGGAGTACAACCTGCGCGCCGCCACGGCACTGAAGAACACCGCCACGGACAAGTGCCTGGACCTGGCCAACTTCACGAACAGCACTGACGGGCGGCTGTGGACGTGCTCCGGCGGCAACTCGCAGAAGTACGGCATCAAGCCGTCCGGGCACACCGGGACGGTTCCGCCGAAGGCACAGTTCGACAAGGCCAAGGCCGGTGTCACGGCCGCTCAGGCGGCGGCGAAGAAGCAACTCGCTGTGCTGAAGGCCCAGCTCGCGGCAGCGCAGAAGGCCGTCACCACTTCCGACACTGCCGAGCAGGCCGCCTACACGATCGCTGACCAGGCGGGTGCTCCGCGGGGTCGTGGTCTGCTGGTGGGTCAGCAGAAGGCGCAGGTCACCAAGGGTGCGGCGGCTGCGCTGACGGCCATGGTGAAGGCCGGTGAGACCGCTGAGGCGGCCACCCGTGCCGCGGCCGCGGACAGTGAGACGATCACGCAGCGTGCGCTGGCCCAGGCCGCGCAGGCGAAGGCGGAGTTCCGTAAGAAGGCCGCGGAGGCGGCCGAGTGGCAGGCCAAGGCCGCAGCGGATGCGGCGAAGGTGCACCGCGACAACGCCAAGAAGGACAAGGAGACCGCTGAGGCCAAGCTCGCCGTCGCCTTGAAGGCGGAGGGTGACGCGAAGGCGGCCGCAGCCGACGCGCACGC
>NZ_JBHUQX010000622.1:0-3898 GCF_042674225.1 Streptomyces sp. NPDC056948 | reverse complement strand
ATGCTGCGCTCACCCAGATAGCTCGCCCGGCCCTTGCGGGCCTGCAGGGGCGTCGTCGCCACGGCGCCTTCCTCCGCGGCGGTCCGCGCCGCCGCGAACGAGTCGCCGAGCGCGTCCACCGCGGGCACCAGCGCGTCGATCATGGTCTTGTCGCCCGGGGCGGCACCGCCGAGCGTCATGACCGCGTCCACCCCGGTCCGCAGCGCCTCGGCCAGCTGCTCCGCAGTGACCTCGGTGGCATCCCCGAGCGCCTTGCCGGTACGGCGCAGCAGTGTGCCGTACAGCGGCCCCGAGGCACCGCCGACCGTCGAGATGAGCTGGCGCCCGGCCAGCGTCAGCACCCCGCCGGGCGTGCCGGGGGCCTCCTTCTCCAGGGCGGCCGCCACGGCCGTGAACCCGCGATGGAGGTTGCTGCCGTGGTCGGCGTCCCCGATGGGGGAGTCGAGGGCGGTGAGCCGTTCCGCCTCACGGTCGACGGACGCGGCGGTCGCCGTCATCCAACGGCGGAAGAAAGCGGCGTCGAGCACTGGATCTCCTTGCCTGGTAGTACGGGGTGATCCTTTACGGGGTGATCCTTTACCCCCTGCCCGTCACACGCCCCAGCGCAGACCCGCCGTCTTCACCGGCGCGTCCCACAGCCGCAGCATCTCCTCGTCGACCTGGCACAGGGTGAGCGAGGCGCCCGCCATGTCGAGGGAGGTGACGTAGTTGCCCACGAGGACACGGGCCACGGGTACGCCGCGCTGGGCGAGCACCCGGTGCACCTCGGCGTTGAAGCCGTACAGCTCGAGCAGTGGCGTCGCACCCATGCCGTTGACGAGGACCAGCACGGGATTGCGCGGCTGGAGGTCCTCCACCACGGCCTCGACGGCGACCTCGGCGATCTCGCCGGAGGTCATCATCGCCCGCCGCTCCCGGCCGGGCTCGCCGTGGATGCCGATGCCCAACTCCAGTTCGCCGGCCGGCAGATCGAAGGTGGGGCTGCCCTTGGCCGGCGTGCTGCAGGCGCTCAGCGCGATACCGAAACTGCGGGAGTTCTCGTTGACCTGCCGGGCGATGGCCTCCACCCGCTCCAGCGGCATGCCCTCGTCAGCGGCGGCACCGGCGATCTTCTCCACGAACAGGGTCGCGCCGGTGCCACGCCGGCCGGCCGTGTAGAGACTGTCGGTCACCGCCACGTCATCGTTGACCAGCACTTTCGCGACCTGGATGCCCTCGTCCTCGGCCAGCTCGGCGGCCATGTCGAAGTTGAGCACGTCGCCGGTGTAGTTCTTCACGATGAACAGCACCCCGGCCCCGCTGTTCACGGCGGCGGCCGCGCGCAGCATCTGGTCGGGCACGGGGGAGGTGAACACCTCGCCCGGACAGGCCGCCGACAGCATGCCGGGACCCACGAAACCCCCGTGCAGCGGCTCGTGCCCCGAGCCTCCGCCCGAGACCAGCCCCACTTTTCCGGCCACGGGAGCGTCCCGCCGCACGATCACCCGATTCTCCACGTCCACGGTCAGCTCCGGGTGGGCAGCCGCCAGACCGCGCAGCGCGTCCGCGACCACGGTCTCCGGGACGTTGATCAGCATCTTCACGGGTACCTCCTAGGGAAACTAGTAGATGAGCCCTTGAACTCCAGCTTCGCAGGCCAGATTGCGTTTGACCAGTTGTCGATCTTGGCGGTCTGTAGCCCTCCGTAGCGCGTTGTGTCGGTACTGATGCTGACCTGATGCTGACTTTGTATCGACCTTGCGGAAGCGAAGGTCACGCTGCCGGTGCTCGGGGGGTGGAAACAAGAGGGCGAGGTGTTGCCTCGATGTCCAGTATCTGGGTCACCTGCCGGATCAAAGGGTCGGAGGCTGTCCGTCCCGGGAAACGCGTGGACCCGCTGCTCGTTGCAGGTGGTGGGCTGTAGATGGGCGGCTCAGTTCACAACTGCCCTGCGTGGCGTGAAATCTGGCGAGCCACGAGGACGGAGTGGCCGCATCCGCCCGCTCCGCGCTGATGGTCCCACCTGGCACATGTCGTAGAAGCCGTCTCTGGGCGTCCAGCTGGTTCAGGGCGGGCGCGTAAGTCCAGGTCGGATCCCCTGTGTGCAGCGACGGTATACGCTCTCGGCACCTGCGAGTGGGTGAAGAAGGGCCAGCCGCTCTGCTTGAGCGGCGACTCCGGCACCGGCAAGTCGCACTTGCTGATCGCGCTGGGCACCGAGGCCGCGATGGCAGGCTTCCGGGTGAAGTACACCCTGGCGACGAAGCTCGTCAACGAGCTGGTCGAGGCTGCGGACGAGAAGCAGCTGACGAAGACCATCGCCCGCTACGGCCGTGTCGATCTTTTAGACATCGACGAACTCGCCTACATGGAACTCGACAAACACGGCGCTGAACTGCTGTTTCAGGTGCTGACCGAACGTGAGGAGACGAACAGCGTCGCCATCGCCTCCAACGAAGCCTTCGGCGGCAGGACACGGCGGGCATCGGCGAGGAACGTCCGGTAAGACTCGGCCGTCTCGGGCACGGTGTGCTGTACGGCGTTCTCGTCCCTGGCGTCTCACGGCTCATCTACCGGTCGGCCGCAGTGGGGGCGAGCCCTGGATGCGGTCCACGTGGCTCGGACCCAAGTACGCGCATATGCATGGTTGTTGGCCGGCAAAGAGGTTCCGGGCGCCGGTAGACAGGTGGTCGTGGACTTGGCCGGGGTGGTCATCGCGCACTCCGAGAAGCAGCATGCAGCCGCGACCTGGGAGAAGACTTTTGGCCACCACCCGCTGCCACGGTGTGCACCGGCAGTCTTCCTGGAGGAGCTCGACGGCCGCCGGCGCTGGCGGCTGTCGAGCAGATGCTGCGGGGCGGGGATGTAGACGCCTCACGGGCCTCACTGGTGGGGGTAGAAGTTGGGGCGCTGATCGACGTTGTCGTAGTAGCGGTGGAAGACGGGGGTGATGCCGCCGGAGAGCGGGGGAACGATCCAGCTCCAGTCCGCGGGTACGGTGCGGCCCTGGCGTTCCTCCTTGGCCAAGTGGGCGAGGAAGCGCCGGGATTCCTCGTGGTGATCGCTCATCCGGACGCCTGCGGCCTCGAAGGAGTGCAGGACGGCCACGTTGAGCTCGACCAGGGCGCGGTCGCGCCACAGAGTGGAATCGCTGGTGGTGTCGAGCTGGAGGCAAGCAGCGACGGCGGGAAGCAGGTTGTAGCGGGCCTCGTCGACGAGGTTGCGGGCGCCGATCTCCGTGCCCATGTACCAGCCGTTGAACGGGGCGAGAGGATAGTCCATCCCACCGATGCGTAGGCGCATGTTGGAGATGACGGGTACGGCGTGCCAGCGCAGGCCCAGTTCGGCCAGGCGTGGGACATCGGGGTGGGTGATGGGGACCTCCAAGACCAGCTCCCGCGGCAGCTCGAAGAACCGGGGTTTGTCGTCGGAGGTCTCGATGACCAGGGGCAGGACGTCGAACGGCCCTGGGGAGCTGCCCTGCCAGCCGAGGTGACGGATGACCTCGGTGAGGTCGGCGTTGCGCGGGTCACCGAGCACGGTGCCGTCGTCGCGGCGGTAGCCGGCGTAGCGGATGAGCTGTTCGTTCCAGACCCGCGGGCCGGGCCGGCCGGGGGAGTCCGGGGCGAAGACCGAGATCACCGGCCGGATGCGCCCGCCGTTGGTCGCCTGGCGCAGGTGCGTGCACAAGTGCCGGTGGACTTCCGCGGGGTCTGTGGCGTCCCGGCGGTCCAGGACACGCAGGCTGTTCCAGTACAGGCGGCCGATGCAGCGACTGGAGTTGCGCCACGCGACGCGCGCACCGTACACGAGTTCGGCGGTGGTGTGGTGGTAGGTGCCCGTGGCGCCGATGGCAGCGCGGACCTGCTCCAGGCGCCGGGCGAGCAGGACGGGCTGATCGGACTGCTCCGCGTGGAAC
>NZ_JBHUQX010000621.1:0-3932 GCF_042674225.1 Streptomyces sp. NPDC056948 | reverse complement strand
GTGTCGTTGGCCGCGAGGTCCAGGGCGAAGGGGTCGTCGGCGGCCCGGTCGGCGCCGTGGGCCCGGTCGTACTCCCGGCGCAGCCCGTGCCGCTCCCCCGCCGTACGGCCGTAGAAGCAGAGCCGCCCGTAGCCGAAGGCCTCCCGGGGCTCGTCGGCGAGCCACCAGTTCACCAGGTCGAAGTGGTGCGAGGACTTGTGCACCATCAGGCCGCCGCTGTGGTGTTTCTCGCGGTGCCAGCGGCGGAAGTAGTCGGCGCCGTGCCGTACGTCGAGCAGCCACTCGAAGTGGACCGACAGCACCTCGCCGATCGCGCCCTCGGCGAGCAGGGCGCGGACCTTCTCGTGCACGGGGTTGAAGCGGTAGTTGAAGGCGACGGTCAGGGAGTTGCCGCTCTCACGGACGGTGTCGAGGATGCGGGCGCAGCGCTCGGCGTCGACGGTCATCGGCTTCTCGGTGACGACCCGGCAGCCCGCCTTCAGGGCCGGGACGATGTAGCGGTCGTGTTCGGCGTCGACGGTGGTGACGACGACCTCGTCGATGTCCTCCTTGGCGAGCAGGCCGGCGAAGCGGTCGGGCTCCCACGGGCTGGCGGCGGGTGCGCCGGCCTCGGTCAGCAGCCGGTTGTGGAAGGCCATCCGGGTGGGGCTGGGGTCGCAGAGAGCGGCCACGACGTGGCCGGGGCGTTCGGTGAGGCCCCGGGTGAACAACTGGGCCCGGTGGCCGGTGCCGACGACGGCTGCGCGCAGGACGGGAGTTCGGCTCATGGCAGGTGGCCTTTCCCGGGGACGGGCCGTCCACTCTCCCGGCGGAGAAAGCGCTTGCCGAATCTGGGGGAGATCTCAGGGAGTGAGAACGATCCGCAGGCCCACGGTGCCGTCCAGGCCCCGGCGCAGCCGGCTGCCGAGCAGGGTGAGCCGGCCGGTGAGGCCATACTTGCGGGCGATCAGCTTCCGGTAGCGGGCGGTGGTGGCGGGGTCGCAGATCTCCGCCGTCGCGGGCACCTGCTCGCCGGTGGGGTTGCCGCGCAGGTCACAGGGGCCGGCCAGGACGTCGGCGCTGTTGCGGATCCGCTTCACCTTCCAGGAGTCGGCCACCGTCCAGACGCCGAGCGCGTCCCCGTCGCGTACCACCCAGACGGGGGTGGCGACCGGCGTACCGTTCCTGCGGTAGCTGGTGATCAGCAGGTACTTGCCCGCGCCCAGTTCGTCCAGCGCACTGTCGTCCATGGCGGGCAGTGTACGAGCGTGACCCGCGCGGCGCGCCCCGGGGTCAGCGCAGCGCGGCGGCCGTTCTGCGCACCGCCTCCGTGATCACCTCGGGCGAGGCCGCCAGGTTGAGGCGGACGTGCCCGGCGCCGCCCGTGCCGAAGGGCAGGCCGGAGTTGAGGGCCACGCGGCCGCGGTGCAGGAAGACGTCCGCCGGGTCGTCGCCGAGGCCGAGCCCGCGGCAGTCGAGCCAGGCGAGGTAGGTGGCGTCGCCCGGGCGGTAGCGGATCGCGGGCAGGTGCTCGGCCAGCAGGTCCGCGAGCAACCGCCGGTTGCTGTCGAGGCCGGTCAGCAGGGCGTCCAGCCAGGCGACGCCGTCGCGCAGGGCGGCGGTGTGGGCGATGATGCCGACGTGGCTCGGGCCGTGCCCGACCTCCTCGGGCATCCGGGCCAGGTCGGCGGCGGCCCCGGGCCCGGCGATCGCGAGGGCGGCCTTGAGCCCGGCGAGGTTCCAGGCCTTCGAGGCCGACATCAGCGACAGGCCGCGCTCGGCGCCCGGCACGCTCAGGTACGGCACGAAGTCCGTGCCGCCGACGACGAGCGGCGCGTGGATCTCGTCGGCGACGACCCGCACGCCGTACCGCTCGGCGAGCGAGGCGACGGCGGACAGTTCCTCCGCCGTGTGGACGGCGCCGGTCGGGTTGTGGGGGCTGCACAGCAGGTAGGCGGCCCGGCCCCCGTCCGCGACGGCCTGCCGGAAGGTCTCCTCCAGGACACCGAGGTCGAGGCGCCCGTCGGCCCCGAGCGGGGCCTCCACCACGCGCCGGTCCATGTGCGCGACGAACTGGTAGAACGGCGGGTACACCGGCGGGTTCACGACCACCGGGTCCCCGTGTCCGGTGACCAGTTCGATCATCTCGACGACGCCCAGCATGACGTCGGGCACGATCGCGGTGCGCTCCACGGCGAGCCCGTCCCAGTTCCACCGCTTCTCGGCGAAGGCGGCCAGCGCCTCGGCGTAGGCCGTGCCCGCGGGGTAGCCGGTGTCCCCCAGGTCGAGCGCGTCGGTGACGGCCCGCACGACGGGCTCGGCGAGCGGCACGTCCATCTCGGCGACCCACAGAGGCAGCACGTCCGCGGGGTAGGTGCGCCACTTCATGCTCGTGCGGCGGCGGAGGCGGTCGAGAGTGAGAGCTCGCAGAGGATTCGGTTCACCGGACGTCTCGTGCGGGATCCTGGTCATGGGCACACGATAGGGGGCTGTGCGGTGAGCGGGAATCTTGCGAACGGGGTGCGGGGAGGGCCGGCGGGCCCGTTCCTGGAGATCGCCTGCGACGAGTCGGGGTCGGACGGCGAGAACCTCACCGGCGGGAACACGGACGTGTTCGCGCACGCCAGTGTCTCGCTGTCCGTGGCGTCGGCCGCGGCGGCCGTACGGGAGATCCGGGACCGGATCCGTTCACCCGCTGAGGAGTACAAGGCGAACCATCTGCTGCGGGAGAAGCACCGCGCGGTGCTGGAGTGGCTGCTGGTGCCGGAGGGGCCGATGCACGGGCAGGCGCGGGTGCATCTCATGGAGAAGACGTTCTTCGTGGTGGACCGGGCGGCCGGCCTGCTGCTGGGCGACCCGGCCGCGGCCGTCGTCCTGTTCCGCGAGGGCCGCCGGACCTTCGGGGAGGAGGGCTGGCGGGCGTTCCTGGAGGCGGCCAACCAGTTGCTGCGGGTCCGCAACAACGGAGAGCCCGGCGCCCCTGTCGAAGGGTTCTACGACACGGTCGACGCCCTGCGGCGGGCGCATCCGCGTACCGACGCGGGGAAAATCCTGGACCGGCTCGGGGCGACCCGGTCCCGCGCGGTGTCGTATCGGGCGGACTTCCTGGACGGACCGCCCCTGATCCCGGTGCTCAACCCGCTGCTCCCGGCGATCGTGCGGACGGCCGCGCTGTGGAGCGCGAACGGGCGGGAGGTCCGGCTGGTGCACGACCGGCAGAACATGCTGACGCCCGACCGCATCGCGTGGATCGAGGAGGCGGCCCGGCGGGCGGGGGTCGGTCTGGCCGGGCTGCGGCTCGTCGTCGCGCGCGAGGACGCGCGGGTGCAGGTGGCGGACTTCCTGGCGGGGATCGCCCGCAAGATTGCCTCCGACGAGCTGAACGGACGCGGGGACCCCGTGCTCACCGCCCTGCTGCGGCCCTACGTCGATCCGGGCTCGGTGTGGGGCGACACCCGCAGCCTGACCCTGCTCGCCGCCCCGGCCGCTCCGGCCACCGGCCGGCGGTGAAGAGTTCACGCGCGCACTGAACACGGCACGGCTCCGCTCCGTATGGAGAACAGGGCGCTCAACTCAAGGAGGGCCCCGCGGTGTTCGCACCGCGATGTTCGGGTTCGGGAGCCATGCATGAGGCACGCACGACGACGGGTCGTCCGGCGAGTGACACAGCTGGCGGCCGTCGGCGGACTCCTCCTCGGAGGAACGATGGTCACCAGCGCTGTGGCGAGCGAGCCCCCCGACGCAACGGTCGGCGTCCCGTACTCGGCGAAGCCGGGCACGGGCATGGGCAGCGACCTCGTGTCCCGGCTCGGGACCTCCCGCACGGCGGGGAGCTGGGTCGACACGTCCGGGCGGCCGGTCGTCGCGGTCACCGACGAGAAGGCGGCCGCCGAGGTCAAGCGCGCCGGTGCGCAGGCGAAGATGGTGCGCCACAGCATGAGCGCCCTCAAGTC
>NZ_JBHUQX010000620.1:0-3967 GCF_042674225.1 Streptomyces sp. NPDC056948 | reverse complement strand
CCCCCGGACTCAGTCCCCGTCCATCACCGGCACCTCGGTGTCCGGCGGCTCCCCCAGCGCCTCCCTCGCCGCCCGCGCCGTCGGCATGTACAACGGTGAGAAGTGCGGGTTGATCCGCAGCGCCTCCGTGAGGTGCCGCCGCGCCGGGCCGTACCGCTCCAGCTCCCGCTCGATCATTCCGCGGTGATACATGTACGCCGCGCTGCGCACCCCGCCCGAGTGCTTCTCCTCCGTCGCCCGCGTCGCGAACGTCAGCGCCTCCTCGTGCTCCCCGGCCCGGTGCAGCGCCCACCCCAGCGCGTCGGCGACCGCCGTCCCCGGCTGCCGTCGCCACTCCGCCCGCAACCGCCGTACCGCGGCCTTCGGATCGCCGTGGTCCGCCTCGAACAGCCCCAGCACCAGCTCCTCGTCGGCCCCGGCCGCGGCCGCCCCGCGTACCCCCTCCCGCAGCAGGTCGTACTGCACCCGGGCCGCCTCCGGCATCCCCAGCGACTCGTACAGCTCGCCCAGCTCCAGGGCGTACTGCGGGCACGGCTGCTTGGCGAGCGCCACCCGGTAGGCGTTCAGCGCCTCCGTCGTCCGGCCCAGGGCCGCCAGCGCCCGGCCCTGACCGGCCTGTGCGGCCCGCTGGTCCGGGTCGAGACGCACCGCCTCCCGGAAGTGCCGCAGCGCGTCCTCGAGGTCCCCGCGCTCCCAGGCGAGCTGCCCGGCCCGTTCCAGGTAGGCCGCCCGCTCGGCCGGGGCCCGCGCGGCCGCCGCCGCGTCCGCCAGCGAGGCCGCCGCGTCCTCCCGCCGGCCGCGGTCCCGGTAGACGGCGGCGGCCCGCGCCAGCACGGCGGGCCCGGAGCGCAGCTCCGTCAGCCGGTCCAGCGCCCGCTCGGCCGCCTGGTGCTCGCCGAGGCCGCTGTAGGCGTCGATGAGCAGCGGATACGTCGTCCAGCGCCGCGGCTGGAGCTTCAGCGCCGCCTCACCCCACTGGCGAGCGGCGGGAAAATCCCGGCGGGCGTTGGCCAGCGCGGCGAGACCGGCCAGGGCACGGGTGTTCCGCTTCGGCCGCACCTTCAGCGACGTACGCAGCGCCTTCTCGGCACGCGGGTAGTACGCCGGGTCCGCCAGCCGCCGCCCCTGCTCCACATAGGCGGTACCGAGCACCGCCCAGGACCGCGCGTCCTTCGGGTGCGTCCGCAGCCGCTTCTCCCGGGCGTCGATCAGCTCCGCCAGGCCGGGCAGCGCGGCCGGCACCCCGCCGGCGACCGCCGCCATGGCCTGCGCACCCGGCGACGGCGGAGCCGGCGGGGCGGGCCGGTCCCACGGCAGCAGCACCAGCACCCCGCCGAGCACGGCACATCCCGCGACGGAGGCGATCAGCACATGCCGACGCCGCACACGCCGGCTGCGAAAGGGGTGTGTCGAACTCCTGCTCTCCTGTCGTTCCGGGCCCTCCTGATGGTTCTCCATGGCGCTCACTGTGCGTCAGTACGACGACCACACCCGGGCAGGCGAAGGGTGCCGCAGACGGGGTTCACACCGATGGCCCCGGGTGCGAACCTGTGATCATGAGCCGTATCGAAGCGCGCAGCCCCGAGGACACCGAAACGACCGGCGACCTGGTCGGCCTCCTGCTCGACGGCCTCCCCGCCGAGGCGGTCCTCACCGACTCCGACGTCACGGCCTCCTATGCCAACGACATGGCGAGCTTCTGCCCGGCCGGCACCCCGGCCGTGGTCGTGCTGCCCCGCACGACCGAGCAGGTCCAGCACGTGATGCGCACCGCCACCGCCCTGCGCGTCCCGGTCGTCCCGCAGGGCGCCCGCACCGGACTGTCCGGCGCCGCGAACGCCTCCGACGGCTGCGTCGTGCTCTCGCTGACGAAGATGGACCGGATCCTGGAGATCAACCCGGTCGACCGCATCGCCGTCGTCGAACCGGGCGTGATCAACGCCGCCCTGTCCCGGGCCGTCGGCGAACACGGCCTGTACTACCCGCCGGACCCCTCGAGCTGGGAGATGTGCACCATCGGCGGCAACATCGGCACGGCCTCGGGCGGCCTGTGCTGCGTGAAGTACGGCGTGACCGCCGAGTACGTCCTCGGCCTCGACGTGGTGCTGGCCGACGGGCGGCTCATGTCCACCGGCCGCCGCACCGCCAAGGGCGTCGCCGGATACGACCTCACCCGGCTGTTCGTCGGTTCCGAGGGCTCGCTCGGCATCGTCGTACGGGCCGTCCTCGCCCTGCGCCCCAAGCCGCCCGAGCAGTTGGTGCTGGCCGCCGAGTTCTCCTCCGCTGCCGCCGCCTGCGACGCCGTGTGCCGCGTCATGGAGGGCGGCCACGTCCCGTCACTCCTCGAACTCATGGACCGTACGACGGTCAAGGCCGTCAACGACCTGGCGCAGATGGGCCTGCCCGAGAGCACGGAAGCGCTGCTCCTGGCCGCGTTCGACACCACCGCCCCGGCCGCCGACCTCGCCGCCGTCGGCGCGCTGTGCGAGGCCGCCGGCGCCACCCAGGTCGTACCGGCCGACGACGTGGCCGAGTCCGAACTGCTGCTCCAGGCGCGGCGGCTGTCGCTCACCGCGCTGGAGGCCGTCAAGGGCGTGACGATGATCGACGACGTCTGCGTGCCCCGCTCCCGGCTCGCCGAGATGCTCGAAGGGGTCGACCGGATCGCCGAGAAGTACCGGCTCACCATCGGGGTCGTCGCCCATGCGGGCGACGGCAACACCCACCCGACCGTGTGCTTCGACGCGGCGGACCCCGACGAGTCACGGCGCGCCCGTGAGTCCTTCGACGAGATCATGGCCCTCGGCCTGGAACTCGGCGGCACCATCACCGGCGAACACGGCGTCGGCGTCCTGAAGAAGGAGTGGCTGGCGCGCGAGATCGGCCCCGTCGGGCTGGAGATGCAGCGGGCCGTCAAGCAGGCCTTCGACCCGCTGGGCATCCTCAACCCGGGCAAGCTGTTCTGAACCGCCCGCTCTCACCGGGCGAGCAACTCGGCCAGCCCGTCGTCGATGCCGAGCTGCTCGGCCTCGGTCCCCGGCGGGACCACCCGCAGGGTGCGCTCCAGCCAGGCCGACACCGGGGCCGCCGGCGCCTCCAGCAGGGCGTCCCCGTCGGGTGAACTCAACGCCATGAGGACGACGCCGCGCCCCTCGGCCCGAGTCGGCCAGACCCGCACGTCCCCCTGCCCGCACGGCCGGAACACGCCCTCCACCAGCAGGTCCCGGGCGAATGTCCAGTGCACGGGGTGCTCGGAGGCGGTGTGGAAGGTGACGTGGACGGCGTACGGGTCGTCGCTGCGGTACCCGAGCAGGGCCGGTACCGGGATCCAGCGTTCCGGCGACAGGACGAGCTTCAGCTCCAGTTCGCGTTCCACCACGGTGCGCATGGCGGTGTCCCTTCTCCTGATGGTGGCCCCGAGGGCCGGTTACGAGGAGAGAGCGGGCGGGGGCCGGAGCATTACGCGGGTTCCGGAAGTTTTTTCGCGAGGGCCTCTCGGGGCGTAGCACATCGGTGCTCGAATGGGGCGGGTCCGGTGGGAGCGGCCGTGAGGCTTGCCCTCGTCTGATAGATGTGGAGGCCCCCAGTTGACCCCCGAGCAGATACGGGACCGACGGACATGAGCGCCCCAACCCCGGCCCCCGGCGACGACAGGCCCCGCGAAGGGTATTACCCGGACCCGTCCATTCCCGGATATGTCCGGTACTGGAACGGAGCCTCCTGGGTGCCGGGCACCAGCCGTCCGGCGCCCAAGGACGGCGAGACGCTCGCGCCGCCGCCCGGCGCGGGGTCCGGCTCCGCCGCCGCGGTCGAGGAGACCGGCCCGCACTTCTTCGACGAGGACCCGGCCGAGAGCCCCGTCCAGGAGCCGTCCGCCGCCGACGCCCAGCACGGCAGCCGTCCCGAACCCGCGACCGCCTGGGGCGCCGACCGCTCCCGCCAGTCCGGCTTCGGCGGCGACCAGGAC
>NZ_JBHUQX010000619.1:0-3972 GCF_042674225.1 Streptomyces sp. NPDC056948 | reverse complement strand
GTCCTGATGGACCGGGGTCTTTTCGTGTTCATCGCCGGCCCGTCTGACATTTGTCATGCCGATAGATGACAGCGCGCACTGCTCCCCGGGCCGTGGGGCCGGGACGCTGAAGACATGGAAACCAACGGACACGAACACGTGATTGAGGTCGCTGACCTGCGGCGTGTGTACGGGGGCGGGTTCGAGGCGGTCCGCGGAATCAGCTTTGCCGTACGACGCGGGGAGATCTTCGCGCTGCTGGGCACCAACGGCGCGGGCAAGACGTCGACGGTCGAACTGCTGGAGGGACTCGCGGCGCCGGCGGACGGCCGCGTGCGGGTCCTGGGGCACGACCCGTACACCGACCGGGCCCTCGTCCGGCCCCGCACCGGCGTGATGCTCCAGGAAGGCGGCTTCCCGTCCGAGCTGACCGTCGCGGAGACCACGCGGATGTGGGCGGGGTGCGTGAGCGGTGCCCGCCCGCCGTCTGAGGTCCTCGCGCTGGTCGGACTGGAGTCGAAGGCCGGCGTCCGGGTCAAGCAGTTGTCCGGCGGACAGCGGCGCCGCCTGGATCTGGCGCTCGCCCTGCTCGGCCACCCCGAGGTGCTCTTCCTGGACGAGCCGACCACCGGACTGGACGTCGAAGGCCGCCGGGAAACGTGGGAGTTGGTGAGCGCACTGCGCGACGGCGGCACGACGGTGCTGCTGACCACGCACTATCTGGAGGAGGCCGAGAACCTCGCCGACCGGCTGGCGATCATGCACGAGGGCCGCATCGCCACCACCGGGACCCCGGCCGAGGTGACCGCCGCCGAGCCGTCGCGGATCTCCTTCGAGCTGCCCGACGGCTACTTCGTGGGCGATCTGCCGCCGCTCGGCGAGCTGGGCGTGACCGGGCACGAGACCGACGGCCGGATCGTCCGGCTCCGCACCCATGAACTGCAGCGTGCGGCCACCGGGCTGCTGGTGTGGGCCGAGCGGGCGCGGGTGGAGCTGCGCCGTCTGGACGCGCGGTCGGCCTCTCTGGAGGAGGCGTTCCTCGGGATCGCCAAGGAGGTATCCCCAGGACGGGCCACGGCAGGGACGACGAAGGAGTACGCGGCATGAGTGCCACCCGCACGACGCTGAGCCCGGCGCTCGGCACCGAGGCCGCGGCCAGCACGCCGATGAGCCGTATGACGGCACTCGCCCGCGCCGAGCTGACCTTGCTCGGGCGGAGCAGGGGCGCGCTCGTCGCCGCACTGTTCGTGCCGCTGGTGATGCCGGTCAGCGTGCGGTCGGCGGCCCAGGAGATGGACCTCGCGGAGGCGGGGCTGAACGCCGGCACCCTGGTCCTGCCCGCCGCGGTCGGCTTCTCCCTGCTGTTCGCCGTCTACTCGGTGCTCGTCGGCGTCTTCGTCGTCCGGCGTGAGGAACTCGTCCTCAAGCGGCTGCGCACCGGTGAGCTGCGGGACGCCGAGATCCTGGCCGGCTCCGCCACGCCCGCCGCGGTCACCGGGCTCGCGCAGTGCCTGCTGCTCGCGGCGGGCTGCGCCGTGCTGCTGGACATGTCCGCGCCGTCCGCGCCCCATCTGGCCGTCGTGGGCCTGCTGTTGGGGCTCGTACTGTGCGCCGCCCTCGCCGCGGTCACCGCCGGTTTCACCCGGACCGGCGAGAGCGCCCAGGTCACACCCATGCCGCTGCTGGTCGTCTCGATGATGGGCTCGGGCATGTTCGTTCCGCTGGAGCTGCTGCCGGACCGGCTGGCCTCCCTGTGCGAACTGCTGCCGCTGACGCCCGTCGTCACCCTGGTGCGCGGCGGCTGGACCGGCGACCTCTCGGCGTACGAGGCGCTGGGCGCCGTGGCGACGGCGGTGGCCTGGACCCTCGTGTCGGTGTTTGCTGTACGGCGGTGGTTCCGCTGGGAACCGCGGCGCTGACCGGAGGGGGAGGGACGGGCTGATGCGTGGGCCGGGCAGGTGGTGGCGGCGGAAGACCACGCCGGAGAAGGTCGAGACGTACACGCGGTGGTCCTTCCAGTCCTTCGCGGTGTTCGAGTTCGTCATGGTCGGGCTCCTGGCCATGGTCCCGCAGGGGGTGCGGCTCGGGGCCGGGCTGCTGCTCCTGTCGGGTGTGCACGCCGCGGTCTGCCTGGTCACCGTGTCGCGGTCGCTGGACTGGACGCGCGGCAGGCGGCCGCAGCCCGTCCGGCTGCTGTGGACGCTGGCCGCCGTGACCGCCGTGGTCGGCGCCGTCGCGATCGGCATCGCCGACCACGGGCCGGGCGGCGAGAGCGTGGAGAACGCCGCGAACGGGGCCGTCGGGGTCGTCGGCATCATCGGGATCGGCTCCATCGCCCTCGGTGTCCGCGAACGGCGGCATGTGTGCGCGATCGTCGTGGGCTTCGCGACGGTCTCCTGGCTCCTGGCGCTCACCCGGGGCGCCTCGCTGGGCGAATCGCTCTTCTCGGCGTCGATGGCGCTGCTCGCCGGCGGGGTGCTCGCCTTCACGGCCGTCGTCTCCGTGTGGCTGCTCGACATCGTCTACGAACTCGACGAGGCACGCGAGACCCGGACCCGGCTCGCCGTCGCCGAGGAGCGGCTCAGGTTCGGGCGTGATCTGCACGACGTCATGGGGCGGAACCTCGCCGTGATCGCGCTCAAGAGCGAACTGGCCGTGCAGCTCGCCCAGCGGGGGCGGCCGGAGGCCGTGGCGCAGATGGTGGAGGTGCAGCGGCTCGCGCACGAGTCGCAGCGGGAGGTACGGGAGGTCGTCCGCGGCTACCGCGAGGCCGACCTCAGGACGGAACTCGCCGGAGCGCAAGGGGTGCTGGCCGCGGCCGGCATCGACTGCACGGTGAGCGGGGCGACGGCGGCCGGGCTGCCGGTCGCGGTGCAGTCCGCCCTGGGGTGGGTGGTGCGGGAGGCAGCGACGAACGTCCTGCGGCACGGGGACGCGCGGCGGTGTGCGGTGCGGCTGCGGGTGGCGGAGGGGCGCGTGGTGTTGTCGGTGGAGAACGACGGGGTGGAGAGCGACGAGGTGGCCGCGGAGGCCGGGACAGGGGCGGCCGGGACCGGGGCGGCCGGCTCTTCCGGCTCGGGGCTTGCCGGGTTGCGGGAGCGGCTGGCGGAGATCGACGGGACGTTGGAGGCCGGGCCCGCTGAGCGGGGGCTGTTCCGGCTGACGGCGGAGATTCCGCTGCCGTCGATAGCCGGCCCTTCCGGCCTTGCTGACCCCTCCGGCCCGGCGTCCGCCGCCACGGTGCGACCCGTGAGTGAGGTCACACCATGACCGCCGTAGAGCCCGTACGGCTGCTGCTCGCCGACGACGAGCACCTGATCCGTGGGGCGCTCGCCGCGCTGCTGTCGCTGGAGGACGACATCATGGTCGTCGCCGAGGCGGCCACCGGGCCGGAGGCGATGGCGATGGCCCGGGCCCATGAGCCCGACGTCGCGGTGCTGGATCTCCAGATGCCCGGCGCCGACGGTGTGAAGGTCGCCACACACCTGCGCTCCGAACTGCCCGGCTGCAAGGTACTCATCGTCACCAGCCACGGGCGGCCCGGGCATCTGAAGCGGGCGCTGGAGGCCGGGGTGCGGGGGTTCGTGCCGAAGACCGTGAGTGCGCAGCGGCTCGCGGAGCTCATTCGTACCGTGCACGCCGGTAACCGTTACGTCGACCCGGAGTTGGCCGCCGACGCGATCGCCGCCGGGGACTCGCCGCTGACCGGGCGGGAGGCGGAGGTGCTGGAACTCGCCTCCGACGGGGCGCCCGTGGCGGAGATCGCCGAGCGGGCCGCGCTGTCGCAGGGGACCGTACGGAACTATCTGTCGTCGGCGGTGTCGAAGCTCGGGGCGGAGAACCGGCATGCGGCGGTGCGGCTCGCACGGGAGCGAGGTTGGGTATAGTGGGTCTCGCGCCACGGCGCATGCGAACGTAGCTCAGTTGGTAGAGCGCAACCTTGCCAAGGTTGAGGTCGCGAGTTCGAACCTCGTCGTTCGCTCCATATGAAGA
>NZ_JBHUQX010000618.1:0-3982 GCF_042674225.1 Streptomyces sp. NPDC056948 | reverse complement strand
CCCCTATGAGGGGCGTATCCGCAACGCCCTCAAGGGGCGCGGGGAACTGCGCGAACGGCCACGACGCGGCCGCACCCGCCGACGAACCCTCCGCCGCACTCTCGGACTCGTACCGCGCCACCAGCTCCTGCCCCTTCTCCAACACCCCCTCGGGCAGCCGCACGGTCCCCGAAGCCGCCGCCACGAGGTCCACCCGCGCCCCGATCTCCCGCGCGAACGCCTCCAACCGCCCCGCATCCGCCGCCGACCGCATGTCCACCAGCGCCACCACGACATACCTCCGCCGCGGATACCGCTCATGAAGATCACGGACAGTGTTCAGCACCGTGTTCCCCGTGGAGAACTCGTCGTCGACCAGGACCAGCGGCCCGTCCCCGGTCAGCAGCGCGGGATCCTCCGGCAGGAGCAGATGAGAGGTCGCGTGCGAATGGGCCTCCTCGAAGCCGCCGGCCGCCGCGAGACCGGCGACGGGGCGGCGGGTGGAGTGCAGGTAGGGGGCGAGGCCCAGCCCGTCGGCGACGGAGTGGCCGAGGCCGGTCGCGGTCTCCGCGTAGCCGAGCACGACCGCCCGGCCCGCCTCCTCGTCGCCCAGCAGCTCCCGCACCCGGCGGCCGAGCTCGACGCCATGGCCGTAGACGACGGACGGCGACTGCGGCACATGCTTGCCCAGCACGTTCGACACCAGCAGATGGGCCCGCTTGGGGTTGCGCCGCAGCGCCAGCCCCAGCAGGCCGGTCAGCCGGTCGTCGCCGACGAGCTCGACGCCGAGCCGCTCCGCGACCCAGCTACCGGACCAGACACCGTCGGCGTCGTCACGCACCTCGCCGTGCACCCCCTCGTTCACTGCTTTCTCCACCAACCGTTCGAATTCTTCGGATGCCACGCGTTCAGCCGGGCAGGCCGGCGGCGAGCAGTTCCACGAAGCCGATGTCCTCGTTCGCCACGCCGAAAACCTCGGCACGCAGCAGGGTCCGCTCGGCCCAGGCCCGATGCGGCTTCACCTCGTTCATCTTGTTCGTGTACGCCGATCTCAGCACACCTCCGCCGCCGCGGTCGGGCCGCAGGATGTCCTGGGCGTCCGAGAACTCCTCGTGGCTGACGACCGACAGGGCGTGCACCGGAAGCACGTGGGAGGGGTGGATGCAGGTCTTGCCCAGCAGGCCGTTGGCGTGGTCCAGGGAGATCTCCCTCAGCAGGCCGTCCATGGCGTGCTCAATCAGCTTCTCGCGCAGTTCCGCGGCCTGCACCTCAAGGAAGGGGCTCTGCCGCAGCAGCGGCTTGAACATACGCTCCTGGACCCTGAAGTACTCCCACACCGGCCCGGTCACCGTGAAGCCGGTCCCGTCGGCGCGGCCCAGCATGTTCACCACGTCGGCGATCACGGAGGCGACGATCTGCACGTCGTACGCCGTCATGTCGGGGCCTCTGCGCAGCCCGTAGGAGGAGCAGAAGTCCGTCACGCCGAGGCGCAGGGCGAGCACGCGGTCGCGGTACTTGTCGACGGCCCGGGAGATGCCCTCCAGGGTCTCCACGCGGGACTCCCGGTAGAGCAGCTCCGGCGACTCCAGCACCGGCATGGCGAAAAGGCGACGGCCGCTTTCGGCCTCGGCGGTCGCCATCGCCTCGAGGAAGGGGATGCCCCGCTCCTCGGTGAACTTCGGCAGTACGAATCCGGACAGCAGCCGGGCGGACGGGCCGAGCCGTCGCACGAGGTCGGGGATCTGCCCGGGGGCGCGGACCCGGATGAACAGCAGCGGCAGGTCCGCGTCCGGGAGGTCGGCGAGCGCCTTGAACTGGCGGACCAGGTTCTCCTCGCCCGGGCCGACGTCCGCGTCGTCGATCGAGTCCTCGAGGCACACCACCATCGAGACGACACCGCGCCCGGCCTGCTTCAGGACGTCGTCGGCGAGCCGCGGCCGGGTGGCCGGACTGTAGAGCGTGGCGCCCAGGGCCGCCGCGAGCAGCCGGGCCGGAGAGCCCGTCGTGAACACACACGGCTCGCGGTGGAAGAGACGCTTCCGCACCTCAGGCGCGATGTGCCCGAAATGACGCATGGAACTCCCCCGTAGTTGTCGTGCGGCCTGCGAATCGTCGAAAGGTGGCCGGTAATAGTACGTAGAAGTCCATGGCAGAGGTTCCCGTCAGGCATGAATTTCAGGTAACAGGGGCAAGCACAGCCAGGCCCGGCCATGACGACGGTAGTCCCCGACGGCCGTCGGCGCCGCTCGTGGCGCCCGGCCCCCGCGTTGTCGTGAGCAGGACCGAGAAGGCAGGATGACCGCATGACGCACGCGATGCTGAAGGGGTCGAACGTCCCGCTGGAAGCCGCCACGGTGCGCGCCGTGCTGCGCTGGACACCCGGACAGGGGGTTCCGGACGTCGATGCCTCCGCGCTGCTCCTCGGCCCCGACGGTCGTGTGCGCTCCGACGAGGACTTCGTCTTCTACAACCAGCCCCGGCACCCCTCGGGGAAGGTGTGGCGGCTCGGCAAGAAGCGGGCCGCCGAGGGCCTGACCGACACGATCCAGACAGAGCTCACCGGTGTCGAGTCCGGAGTCAGCCGGATTCTGCTGGTCGCATCGGCGGACGGCATCCCGTTCGACCGCGTACAGGCGCTGCGCATTCTGCTGTACGACGCGGCGGGCACCGAGGCGGAAGCGCTGGCGTACTTCGACGTCAAGCCGGAGACGGGCGAGGAGACCGCGCTGATCTGCGGCGAGCTGTACCGCCGCGGCGAGGGCTGGAAGTTCCGGGCCCTGGGCGAGGGCTATTCGAACGGCCTGCAGGGGCTCGCGACCGACTACGGCATCTCGGTGGACGAGTCGGAGGCCGCGCAGGAGACGACGGGCCTGCCCACCACGGCCGCGACCACACAGCAGCCCGCCCCCGAGGTGTCGCGGCCGCTGCCTCCGGAGCAGCCGACCGCCGTCCCCGCGCAGCCCGCGTACGGCTATCCGCCCCAGCAGCCCGCGACGACCCAGCCGGCGTACGGCTATCCGCAGCCCGCGGGCCAGCCCGCGTACGGCTATCCCCAGGCACCGGCCGCGGCGGGCGTCACGGGGGCGCAGACCGGCTACGGCTACCCGCCGCCGGTCACCGCGGCCCCCGACCCGGACTTCCGGCTGCCCCCGCAGGGCCCGCAGTTCATCGGACGCTGAGCAGCCCCGGGCCCGCCCCCTCAAAGGCGCGCCCTCAGCGCTCGACCTTCGTCTTGTAGCCCCGGCCCCACTGCAGACCCCACCCGTACAGCCGGTCCAGCTCGGCCTGGAACCCGTAGACGAATTTCGCCTCGCGGCGCACGATGATCTCGTCGTTCTTGATCTTTTCGATCATGACGACGGCGCAGGAGCGCGCCTGCGGCTGGCGTTCGTCGAGGTGGATCTCGATGCGCGGGCCGCTGCTCGGGTAGAGGGTGACGCTGGCGTGGGTGCGGTCAAAGGCGGGTGTCTGGTCGTAGATGTAGACGAAGACCAGGAGCCGCTTGATGTTCTCGCGGTGGTCGAGGTTGATGTACATCGTCTCGCCGGACCCGGAGCCGAAGCGGTCGTCCCCGCTGAGCTTGACGTACGGCGGGGCGTTGACGTCGCCGAAGTAGCCGCCGAGGGGCTGGACGACGCCCTTGGTGCCGTCCTGGAGCTCGTAGAGGCAGCCCAGGTCGAGGTCGACGTTGACCATGCTCTGGCTGTGGCCGACGACCTCCGGTGGCTTGAGGGCCCGGAAGGGGTGCCGCAGCAGGCTTTCGCGCTGGGGGCCGCCGATGTCGGACGTGCGCATCCGCCAGCTCAGGTTGACGCGCAGATGGCCGGTGGCCGCGTCCTGCTTCGTGAGTGATATCTGTGCGCGCCGCTTGGTCAGTTCGATCGCGTTCGTTGCCGCGTGGCCCGAGTCGAACTGCACATCGCGCCCGCGACGAAGTCCGTCGAACAGGCCCATTCCGCCCCCCACGTTCACTTGGAGACCGCAGGTCATCGCAGTGCCCACG
>NZ_JBHUQX010000617.1:0-3984 GCF_042674225.1 Streptomyces sp. NPDC056948 | reverse complement strand
GTGCCCGGGCGTCAGGCCCGGGCTTCTTCGATGGACCGCAGGACGGTCCGGGCCGCTTCGGTCACGCGCCGGTAGTCACCGTCGGGACGGGCGGCCTTGGTCACGGAGCTTCCGACGCCGACCGCGACGACACCGGCGTCGAACCATGCCTTCACGTTGTCGGGCGAGACGCCGCCCGCAGGCATGAGCGGTGCCTGGGGGAGGGGAGCCTTGACGGTCCGGACGTACTCGGGGCCCATGAACTCGGCGGGGAAGAGCTTCACGATGTCGGCGCCCGCCTGCATCGTGTCGACGATCTCCGTCGGGGTGAAGGCACCGCTGACCGTGACGGCCTGATAGCGGTTGGCGGCCGCGATCATCGCCGGGTTCAGATTGGGGCTCACCAGCAGGTTCGCCCCGGCCGAGACGCAGGCGTGGGCCGCCTGTTCGTCCAGGACCGTCCCGGCGCCGACGACCACTCCGTCCTTGCCGTGGCGCTCGGACAGCTTCGAGATGACATCCAGCGCGCCCGGCACCGAGAGCGTGATCTCCAGTGCGCGCACACCGCCCTCGATCGCGGCCTCGGACACGGCCAGGGCCTCTTCCGCGCTGTCCAGCCGGACGATCAGCAGGGCTCCGGTGCGGACGATCGCGTCAAGAGATTGAAACTTCGTTACCATGGCGGCACACGCTAGAACATGGATTCACATATTGTCACTAGATCGGAAGCGGGAAGTTAATCTGATCTCCCTCGGTACCGTTCTGGAGGAGACGTGATGGTCAGGGCACCGCTGATTCCGGAACAGCGGCACCAGGAGCTGCTGCGCCTGCTGCGGAGCACCGGCGTGCTGAGCATCCGCGAGCTCATGACGCGGTTGGACGTCTCCCACATGACGGTGCGCCGTGACATCGCCGCCCTGGAGAAGAGCGGCCAGGTGATCTCGGTTCAGGGCGGCGTCAGGCTGGCGGACTGGACGGGGCACGCCCCGCCCCGCGAGAGGGCGTCCCGGGCGCACCTGGAACTTCCCCGCAAGCAGGCCATCGCCGAGGCCGCGGCGGGCCTCGTCGAGGACGGCATGGCGGTCTTCCTCGACGCGGGAACGACCTGTCAGTCCACCGTCCCGTTCCTGGCCGGCCGCAAGGACCTCACCGTCGTCACCAACGACTTCCACGCCGCGATCGCGCTCTGCGGCCTTCCGGAGATCCGCGCCATTCACACCGGGGGCGAGATCGACGTGTCGAGCGGATCGAGCAGCGGGCCGCTCGCCGCCCGGGCCATCGGGGCGCTCAACATCGACGTCTGCTTCCTGAGCGCGGGCTCCTGGGACCTGGCCCACGGTGTGACCAGTCCCTCGACCGACAAGGTGCTGCTCAAGCAGACCGTGATGCGAGCGGCGACATCGGTCGCCCTGCTCGCCGACAGCACGAAGTGGGGCATCGTCGAGCGGTTCAACGTGACCCCTCTGAACGGGCTCGACACCATCGTCACGGACGACGGTCTGCCGCCCGCGGTCGTCGACCGCATCGCCGAGGAGGGCCCGTCGGTGCTGCAGGCGTCCTGAGCCGGGCTGTACGCGGCCCTCGCCCGGGAGCGCCTACCCTTGAGCCATGACCATCAGCAGCGACCGGAGCCCGGCAGTGGATAAGCAGACATCCAGGACATATGAAGTTCGCACCTACGGATGTCAGATGAACGTCCACGACTCCGAGCGATTGTCCGGTCTGCTGGAGGACGCGGGCTATGTGCGCGCCCCCCAGGGTTCCGACGGCGAGGCGGACGTCGTCGTCTTCAACACCTGTGCGGTGCGGGAGAACGCCGACAACAAGCTGTACGGCAACCTGGGCCACCTCGCGCCGAAGAAGGCGAGCCGCCCCGGCATGCAGATCGCGGTCGGCGGCTGTCTGGCGCAGAAGGACCGCGACACCATCGTGAAGAGGGCGCCCTGGGTGGACGTCGTCTTCGGCACGCACAACATCGGCAAGCTGCCGGTCCTGCTGGAACGCGCGCGCGTGCAGGAAGAGGCGCAGGTCGAGATCGCCGAGTCGCTCGAGGAGTTCCCTTCGACGCTGCCGACGCGCCGCGAGAGCGCCTACGCGGCCTGGGTGTCGATCTCCGTCGGCTGCAACAACACCTGCACGTTCTGCATCGTCCCGGCCCTGCGCGGCAAGGAGAAGGACCGGCGCCCCGGCGACATCCTCGCCGAGATCGAGGCCCTGGTCGGCGAGGGCGTCTCGGAGATCACGCTGCTCGGCCAGAACGTCAACGCGTACGGCTCCGACATCGGCGACCGCGAGGCCTTCAGCAAGCTGCTGCGCGCCTGCGGCGGCATCGACGGCCTGGAGCGCGTCCGCTTCACCTCCCCGCACCCGCGCGACTTCACCGACGACGTCATCGCCGCCATGGCCGAGACGCCGAACGTGATGCCGCAGCTCCACATGCCGCTCCAGTCCGGCTCGGACCCGGTCCTGAAGGCCATGCGCCGCTCCTACCGCCAGGAGCGCTTCCTGGGGATCATCGACAAGGTCCGCGCCGCCATCCCGCACGCGGCGATCAGCACCGACATCATCGTGGGCTTCCCCGGCGAGACCGAGGAGGACTTCGAGCAGACGCTGCACGTGGTGCGCGAGGCCCGCTTCGCCCAGGCCTTCACCTTCCAGTACTCCAAGCGCCCCGGCACGCCGGCCGCCGAGATGGACGGCCAGATCCCCAAGAAGGTCGTCCAGGAGCGCTACGAGCGTCTCGTCGCCCTCCAGGAGGAGATCTCCTGGGAGGAGAACAAGAAGCAGGTCGGCCGCACGCTGGAGCTGATGGTCGCCGAGGGCGAGGGCCGCAAGGACGAGACCACCCACCGGCTGTCCGGCCGCGCCCCTGACAGCCGCCTCGTCCACTTCACCAAGCCGGACCAGGAGGTCCGCCCCGGTGACGTGGTGACGGTCGAGATCACCTACGCCGCTCCGCACCACCTGCTCGCCGAGGGCCAGGTGCTCGACGTGCGCCGCACGCGCGCGGGCGACGCCTGGGAGAAGCGCAACGCCGAGAAGGCGGGCATGCCGGCCCAGCCGACCGGAGTGCTGCTCGGCCTGCCGAAGGTCGGGGTGCCCGAGCCGCTCCCGGTCGCGACGAGCGGCTGCGCCTTGGACTGACCGGCCTCACCGGCGGCGACCCACAGCCGGTTCGCCGGGCGCGGGATGCGTGCGAGTGGGTCCCCGGGGTTACCCTGCCGATCATGCTTGTCGCCGCCGCTGTCTGCCCCTGCCCGCCCCTTCTGGTCCCCGCGGTCGCCGCGGGCGCCGCACCGGAGCTGGACGCCGCGCGGGCCGCCTGCACGGACGCCCTGGGTGTGCTCGCCGCCGCCCGGCCCGACCGGCTCGTCGTCGTCGGGCCGGTGGGGAGCGCCGGGCCCGAGACCTACCCGGAGGGCACACGGGGCTCGTTCCGGGGCTTCGGTGTCGATCTCGACGTACGGCTGGGGCCCGCCGCGGGCCCACACGGAGAACAACGGCTGCCGTACTCGCTGGCGGTGGCCGCCTGGCTGCTGGAGCGGACCGGGTGGTCCGACGCCCCGGTCGAAGGGCTCGGTGTGGGGGAATCGCTCACGCCCGAGAGGTGTGTGGGGACCGGACGGGACATCGCCACACGGGCCGAGCGGGTCGCGCTGCTGGTGATGGGAGACGCCAGCGCGTGCCGGACGCTCAAGGCCCCGGGCTATCTGGACGAACGGGCGGCGCCCTTCGACGCGGAGGTCGCGCGGGCGCTCGGCGCGGCGGACGCGGCCGCCCTCACGGCGCTGGACGCACGGCTGGCGCACGAACTGAAGGCGTCCGGCCGGGCCTCCTGGCAGGTCCTGGCGGGTGCGGCCGAGGGCGCGGACCTCGGCGGGTCACTGCTGTACGAGGACGCGCCGTACGGCGTGGGGTACCTCGTGGCCACCTGGTCGTAGACCGGGCGGCGCCCCAGGTCTGCAGGGCACGGGAAACGGCGGACGGCCGGGAGCCCTCGAGCTC
>NZ_JBHUQX010000616.1:0-3995 GCF_042674225.1 Streptomyces sp. NPDC056948 | reverse complement strand
CGCTTGGGGTCGAGGTCCAGGTCGCGGCAGACCAGCGCCATCAGGCGCTTGGAGTCGGCGGCGTCGTAGATCGAGAAGCTCGATGTGAAGCCGAGCTTCTTGCTCTCGCGGCGCAGGATGCGCACGCAGGCGCTGTGGAACGTCATCACCCACATGGCGTTCGCACGCGGGCCGACGAGCTGCTCGACGCGCTCCTTCATCTCGCCGGCGGCCTTGTTGGTGAAGGTGATGGCGAGGATCTGGCCCGGGTGGACGCCCCGCTCGGCGAGCAGGTGGGCGATGCGGTGCGTGAGCACGCGGGTCTTGCCGGAGCCGGCGCCGGCCACGATGAGCAGCGGGGAGCCGGAGTGGGCGACGGCGGCGCGCTGGTTGTCGTTCAGCCCCTCCAGGAGCGCGGCGGCGTCCACCGGCGGGCGCGCGGCGCCGTCCCGGTAGTAGGCGTCACGGTCCGGCGGCGTGTCGAACTTCCCGCCGAACAGATCGTCCGGAACGGGCTCCGGTCCGTGATCGTCCTCGGGCGGCGGCGGGGGCTCGTCCGCGGGGCCCCGCTGGGCCTGGAGGTCCGCCAGGAAGCTGTCGTCAAAGAGGCTGCTCATCGCTCTCCGAGTCTAGGGCGCCCCACTGACAGCCCGCCGCCGCCCTGAGAACATCGCCGAAAGGACCCCCCTGTCACCCTCCAGGTCCACGTGATCACAGGCCGCTACAGCCTTCACAAACGCGTATGAATAATGACCAATCCCCCTCGATTGATCACTCTCGGCGATGCTCATGAGCAAGGTCACGGAAATGTATCGGGCATATCACCCATCAACCTTCACAAGGGCCACACGAGTTGGCTACCGTGCGAGGAAGGCCACACGACCCCCACCGGCGAACGTCGCCGGGCCGCGTGGCCTCCGCCGAGTCCGGCGTGCCGCAACGGCAGCCAGAGCCGGGGACCCAACCGAGACCCCGGGGTGAATCGGCCCGACTCCCTTGCCGGAGAAGGCCGTAGGGCAACCCTTCCGAAGTACCCGCCCGAACCCGACAGCTAACCCGGTAGGCGGAGCATGGAAGGAGTCGCCTCCCTTGGCGTCGCACCGCAAGTCGCGTCCTACGGGTTCGCGCGTGGCAGGCATACGGACCCCCGCCCTCGCAACGGCGGCCCTCACCTCCGTGGCCCTGCTGTCCCAGTCGGCCAACGCCGCCCCCGAGGCCGAGGACAAGCCCAGCCTGGAGGAAGTCGAGAAAAAGGTCGACGACCTCTACCGCCAGGCGGGGTCCGCCACCGAGAAGTACAACGGGGCGAAGGAGAAGACCGCTAAGCAGCGCAAGCGCGTCGACACCCTCCTCGACGACGTCGCCCAGCGCACCCAGAAGCTGAACGAGGCGCGGGAGGAGCTGGGCAGCTTCGCCGCCGCCCAGTACCGCACCGGCGCCTCCGCCCCGGACACCGCCACGTTCCTGCTCGCGGACACCCCACAGGACTACTTCGACCAGACCCAGCTGATGGACCGGATGACCGGCCGTCAGAAGGTGGCGGTCGACGACTACGTCACCCAGCAGTCCGAGACGATGGAGAAGCGTCAGGAGGCCGCCGAGAGCCTCGAGACGCTCACCGAGTCACAGGGCGACCTGAAGACGGCCAAGGCGACCGTCCAGAGGAAGCTCGCCGACGCGCGCGAGCTGCTGTCGAAGCTGACCGCCGAGGAGAAGGCGCGGCTCGCGGCGATCGAGAAGGAGAAGCAGCAGGAGGCCGCCCGCAAGGCCGCCGAGCTGGCCCGGCAGCAGGCCGAGCAGCAGAAGGAGCGGGAGCAGGAGCAGGAGGCCGCCCAGCAGCAGGGCAGCGGCTCCTCGTCCGCGGGGTCGTCCTCGTCGTCCACCGCGCCCGACTCCTCGTACGCCACCAAGGCCGACAAGGCGCTCGCCTTCGCCCGTGCCCAGATCGGCAAGCCGTACGTCTGGGGTGCCACCGGCCCCGGCTCCTACGACTGCTCCGGCATCACCCAGGCCGCCTGGAAGGCCGCCGGGGTGACCCTGCCGCGCACGACGTACGACCAGGTCAACGCCGGCACCACGGTCCCCCTGGCCGATGCCCAGCCCGGTGACCTTGTCTTCTTCTACGACGATGTCACCCACGTCGGCATCTACATCGGCAACGGCATGATGATCCACGCTCCGAAGCCGGGCACGTACGTGCGCGAGGAGTCGATCTACTACGACGGCGAGTCGTCGATCCACAGCGTGGTGCGGCCGGCCTGACGGGTCTCGCAGGTTTTTGGAGCCCCGCGCGCGTGGCCTGCCCGTAACGCGCGCGGGGCCTCCTAGCATCGGCCCCATGCCCGGCCCCTCCCCCTCAGTCGCCTGGTGGGCGCAGCGTGCTCCGGCGTCCAGTGCCGCCGTGCTGGCGACCGGCACCCTGTCGGTCGGTCTGGATCTGGCGGGGTACGAGGTCCTCTCACGCATCGCTCTCGGCCTGGCCTGCGCGGCCTGGCTGCTGTTCGCCGCGGACTTCACCCGGCGGCTGCTGCGGGCCGGGACCAGGTGGCGGGCGTACACGCGCAGGCCGGGCGTCCTCGAGAGCGTCACGACGGCCGCCCTCACCACCGTGGCGGCGACGGCCGTCCTGGGCACCGCCTTCTCGGCGGCCGGCTCCCGGGCTCTGGCCGTGACGCTGCTGGTGCTCGCCGTACTGCTCTGGCCGGTGCCGCTCGTCCTCGTCCCGCAGGGCGGGCAGCGGCGCAGGCCCGGGACGGTGTTCGCGCGCTGCATGGCCACCCAAGGGCTCGCCGTGCTCGGCGCCACGCTGGCCGCGGCCGAGTCAGAGGCCTGGCTCGCGCACGCGGCGCTGGTGCTGTTCTGGCTGGGGCTGGTGCTGTACGTCCTCGCCCTGGTCCAATTCGATGTGCGGCAGGTGGCCGAGGGGACCGGCGATCACTGGCTCGCGGGCGGGGCGCTCGCCCTCTCGGCGCTCGCCGGGGCGCTGCTGATCAGCGCCGACAGCGCGCGGCTGTACCTGTGGAACGAAGACGACCGGGACGTCCTGCGCACCGTGACCGTCGTGCTGCTCGTGCTCGCACTGGTCTGCTACGCCGTCCTGCTCGCCGCCGAGTTCCTGTGGCCCCGGCCCCGCCATGACGTCCGCCGCTGGGCGACCGTGTTCACCTGGGCCAAGACGGGGACGGCGGCACTGGCCGTCGCCGTCGCCCTCGACGTCTCCTGGCTCGACGGGTTCGGGGAGGCGCTGTTGTGGATCGCGGTGGCCGCGTGGCTCGTGGCCGCCGCCTGGACGGCCGCCTCGGCCCGGTCCGGGGTGCGGCCCGGCCGCCGGGTCAGGTCCAGAGCACGGCGATGAAGACGTTCGCCGTGGTCAGCAGCCCGACCAGGCCGAACAGGCCCTTGTCCACCTTCTCGTCGTCCCGTTTCACGTAGACCAGGCCGAGGATCACGATCAGCAGGGCCAGCTTCACGCCGATCTTGATGTTGTTCACGGACTGGTCGTCGGCCTGGTTGAGGCCGACCAGGATCACACCGGTGACCAGCATCGTCAGCGCGCCGTGCAGCATCGCCGGGGTGTAGCGGGCGGTGCCCTCGCCCATCGCCTTCATCTGGGTGAGAAAGCCGCCCAGGAGCGAGGCGATGCCGATGATGTGGAGGCCGACGAAGAGGTGGATGAGTACGTCCATGAGGCCGGAGCCTAATCAGGGGGTCCGATCCGCCCGACACCGGCCCACCGATGCATATATGCGCCCCATAGCACCCGATCACCGTCACTCGCCCATGATTCGACGCATCGGTCATCACGCTGAGTCAAGGCGCCGGCGCCGAGGCGGGATCGCGGTCGCATACGGTCACCGTCGGTCCTCTCGGAACAGTTCCGCGCACCGGCCACGGGCCCGCCATGGCGAGGTTTAGCGTCCTCCTCCAGGTGACCGGCTCCCCACCGCCGCCCGGGCCAGGGGCGGCAGTCGGGCACCACCGCCAGAAGGTCCGGCGGCGGCCCGCTTCCCCTGTGC
>NZ_JBHUQX010000615.1:0-4007 GCF_042674225.1 Streptomyces sp. NPDC056948 | reverse complement strand
CCGCCCGGGTGTGGCTTCCCGGCGGGGGGCCGACGGGGCGCCGACCACCCGGCTGGTCGGCGCCTACCGCAAGGGGGAGACCTCGCCTGCGGTGCGCGGTGTGATCCGCCGGCTGCGGGAGGCTGCCGCCGCAACGGCCACGGCCTGAACAGTCGACAACTCAGGCGTCCGGCATGGGCCGGACGCCCCTTCGGCATGCCTCGACGACCAGGTGCCTGCGCCCCTCGACCGACGCACGTTTGTACGCGGATGACGCACTGTCCGTGCAGGTCAGAGGGGGTGTGCCGGGCCTACGCTCGACAGGGTGGCACACACCGTGGCGGCGACCGGCGGCCGCCGCCCGACCGAGGGACAGGCGGAGGAACACATGACAGCGATCAAACACGTGGGCGTCGTGGGCGCGGGCCAGATGGGCCGAGGCATCACCGAGGTGTGCGCCCGGGCCGGGCTGCACGTCACGTTGTGCGACGTGACCGAGGACAGGGCCCGGGCCGGGCTGGCCGGCGTGGCGGACTCCCTGCTGAAGGCGGAGAAGCGCGGTGCCATCGCGCCCGAGGACCGCGCGCACGCCCTGGCCGGGATCTCGGTCACCGAGGACCTCTCCCGCCTGGGCAGGGCGGACCTGGTCATCGAGGCGGCCGTCGAGGACGAGCGGGCCAAGACAGCACTGTTCCGGCAGCTGGGCGAGGTGGTCACGGACCCGGCGGCCGTGCTGGCCAGCAACACCTCGTCGATCCCCATCGCCCGGCTCGCGGCCGCTGCCGGCCGTCCTGAGAGGGTGATCGGCCTGCACTTCTTCAACCCGGTCCCCGTCATGCCACTGGTGGAGATCGTCCCCTCCCTGCACACCTCGGAAAGCACCGGGCTGCGCGTGCGGGACTTCGCGGGCGACATCCTGGGCAAGACAACGATCGTCGCGCAGGACCGCGCGGGCTTCGTGGTGAACTCCCTGCTGGTGCCTTACCTGTTGGCCGCGGTGCGCATGGTCGCCTCCGGCACGGCGACCGCGGAGGACATCGACACGGGCATGACGGCCGGGTGCGCCCATCCCATGGGGCCGCTGCGCCTCGCCGACCTCATCGGACTGGACACCGTGGCGGCGATCGGCGAAGCGCTCTACGAGGAGTACCGGGAGCCGTTGTACGCCCCTCCCCCGCTGCTGCGCCGCATGGTCGAATCGGGTCTGCTGGGCCGCAAGTCGGGGCAGGGATTCTTCGACTACCAGCCCGCCTGACGTCATCGGCGCGCCGCGCGGGCCTCCCGGGGACTCATGCCGTAGGCCGCCTTGAAGGCGTGGCTGAAATGGGCGGGGTCCGCGAAACCCCAGCGCCCGCCGACGGCGCCGACCGGAAGATGGTCCAGTGCCGGATCGGTGAGGTCGCGCCGGCACCGGGCGAGGCGCTGTTCCCGGATCCAGCCCGAGACGGTGTGTCCCCGCGCGGCCAGCAACTTGTACAGGTAGCGGCGGGAGATGCGGTGGGCGGCCGCGATGCCCTCGGGGCTCAGCCCGGGGTCCGCGAGCCGCTGCTCCATGTAGCCGAGGACGCGCTCGGTGAGCAGGTCCGGGCCGGCCTCCGTGGCCCTCCGGTCCCCGTCCGCGTGCTCCGCCAGCAGGGTGCCGACCAGGTCGATCACGTTGTCGGCGAGTCGGGGCGTGCCCCGGGACTCCACGAGTTCCATCTGCCGCGCCAGCCCGTGCAGGAGGGGCAGGACCACCTGCCCGAGCCCGTCGTGGCAGGGCACCGGAGTCGCCGTCACACGCAGCAGGTCACGCTCCGCCAGGGGCAGCATGGTCCGCGGGAACATCAGCACGAGACCGGTGTGGGACTGGTGGAGGTCGTAGGTGAAGGGGCGGCGTGTGTCGTAGACGACCAGTTCCCCCGGCCCCACTTCGGCCTGGCGGTCCCGCTGGGTCAGCACGCCCTGCCCGGTGAGCTGCACCGTCAGCTGCAAGAAGTCGGGTGCGTCGGATGCGATGTGGCGGCGGGTGCGCGCGATGGTGTGCGGCTCGGCCGAGATGACCGACATCTGCACCTGACCGACCTGCACGGCGTGCAGGGACGCCCTGAAGTCCGCGCTCTCGCGCGGCCGGACCTCCAGGGGCACGAGGTTCCGGCTCACGGCGTCCCGCCAGCAGTCCAGTCGCTCGGTGGCCGTACCTTGGCTCGGTGTCGTGATCCGGGGCATGCGGTTCTCCTCCCGGCGGTGCCGGAACCCACGGGAACGGGCTCGGACGGCACTCCTGGCGAGGAATGGTAAGTCTCCCCGGGCGTTCCGCAACCGGCTCGCGGGAAGTGTTCTCAGCCACACAAATTCCCGGTGCTCCCGGACACAAGCAGGTCCCGTGCCACGCCCCACATCATGCGAGCAGTGACCCCGGGGCACCTCGGCCGGTGTCCCGTCCGTCTTCCCGTACCGCCGTATCCAAGGATCCTTCATGTCGACATTGCTCGAGTCCACCGCATCACCCGACCAGGCAGCACGTTGCCGCGTGCTCGACCGCGTCCGGGCGCACCTGCCCGAGATCGCGGCACGTTCCGCCGAGGCCGAGGCCGCCCGTGCCGTCCCGGCGGACCTCATCGCCGCCCTGCGCGAAGCCGGTGTGTTCCGGATGAGCCTGCCCAGGGCATGGGGCGGCGAGCAGCTGGACCTGGTGGAGAGCGCTCGGGTGGTCCGGGAGATCTCATGGGCCGACGGGTCCACCGGCTGGACCGTTCAGGCTGCTTCGATGGCCTGGTTCTTCGTGCGTTCGCTGCCCCACGAGACGCTCGGGAAGGAGGTGTTCGGCGACGGCGCCGACCTGATGCTCCGTGGGGCGATAGCGCCCAAGGGCAGAGCGACGAAGGTTGCGGGAGGCTACCGCCTCAGTGGGCGCTGGCCGCTGGCCAGCGGTTCGTTCACGCCGGACTGGATGCTCGCGGGCTTCGTGGTCGAGGGTGCACCTCCGCTCCCGGACGGCCGGCCGGACATGCGCGTCGCGCTCTTCCGCCCCGAGCAGGCCACGTTCCTCGACACGTGGGACGCCGTGGGTCTGCGCGCCACACAGAGCACGGACTTCACCATGGACGACGTCTTCGTGCCCGAGCGCTTCACCGGGCCGCTGGTGGGTGACAACAACATCCCCGCCCCCTTCTACGGCTTGCCGTACACCGCCACCGGCTCGTCCCACGACGCCGTCATCATCGGCTGCCTGGAAGGCGCGCTGGACGATCTGGCCGAACTCGCCGCCACCAAGCGGCCGGCGTTCGATCCCAGGCTCGTCATCGGTGAGGACCCGGTGTTCCAGGAGAAGTTCGCCGAGCTGCACCTTCGCACGGCGGCATTGAACGCCCTGCTGGAGCAGACCGGCCGTGTCGTCATGGACCGTGCGCTCGCGGGCGAGGAGCCCACCGCCCGCGAATGGTTCGGCTACACCGGCGGCCACCAGCACATCCACCACGAGGGCATCCGGCTCCTCAACGAACTCATGACCCTGTCGGGCAGCTCGGGCCTCTACAGCTCCCATCCCCTGCAGCGCCGCTGGCGCGACGTCCGCTGCGTCTCCCAGCACGTCGCGGGCAACAACGGCTCGCTGCGTCGTCTGGGCGCGGTTCTCTCGGGTCGGGAGGATGTCCGATGAGCGCCCTTTCGACGGCACCGACGGACACCGCCGTGCTGCGCCAGGCGTTCGGTTGCTTCCCTTCCGGGGTGACAGCCCTGTGCGCACTGGATTCGGGCGGGCCGGTGGGCATGGCCGCGAGTACGTTCACGCCGGTCTCTCTTCGGCCGCCGCTGGTGTCGGTCTGTGTCCAGGACACCTCGTCGACCTGGCCCAAGCTGAGGATCAAGAGCCGCCTGGGCCTGAGCGTGCTGGCGGAGGAGCAGGATCCGGTCTGCCGTTCGCTGGCGGGCAAGGGTGGTGACCGGTTCGCAGACGTCGACTGGGAGGCGTCCGAGGGCGGCAGTGTGTACGTCCGCGGCGCCGGCCTCTGGCTGGACTGCTCGGTCTACGCCGAGTTCCCCGGGGC
>NZ_JBHUQX010000614.1:0-4017 GCF_042674225.1 Streptomyces sp. NPDC056948 | reverse complement strand
CCCAGGTCGTGTCCGGCACCCGGGTCGTGTCCGGCCTAGAAGGGGTACGGGGCCACGTCTGCGCGTACCGTCGTCCAGCGCAGTTCGGTGAAGGCCTCCAGATTGGCCTCGCCGCCGAAGCGGGCGCCGGTGCCGGAGGACGCCACCCCGCCGAACGGCGCCACGGCCTCGTCGTTCACGGTCTGGTCGTTGATGTGGACGATGCCGGTCGGTATGCGGTCGGCGAGGTCCAGGCCGCGGGCCGGGTCCCGGGTGACGATGCCCAGGGAGAGGCCGTACGGGCCCTGCGCGGCCAGCGCCGCCGCCTCGTCGGCGGTGGTGAAGGAGCGTACGGGCGCCACCGGTCCGAAGACCTCCTCCGTGTACGCCGGGGTGTGGTCGTCGACATGGGCGAGGACGGTGGGCCGGTAGAAGAGCCGGTCGTGCGTGCCGCCCGCTGCGATCTTGGCGCCCGCCGCCCTGCTGGACTCGACCAGCCCGCTGATCTTGGCGAGCTGCCCGGAGTCGATGATGGGTCCCAGGTGGACCTGCTCGCGGTACGGGTCGCCGACGGCGAGGGAGTCCGCCTTGGCGGCCAGCCGCTCGACGTACTCGTCGTACAGGGACGCGTGCACCAGGTGGCGTCCGGTCGTCATGCAGATCTGGCCCTGGTGGAAGAACGAGCCCCAGGCGGCGGTGGAGATCACCGCGTCGAGGTCGGCGTCCGCCAGCACGATCATGGCCGAGTTGCCGCCCAGTTCCAGGTGCGCCCGCTTGAGGTGACGGCCGGCGGCCTCGCCGACGGCCCGTCCGGCGGCGGTGGAGCCCGTGAAGGAGATGACCGGCACGCGCGGGTCGGAGACCAGGGCCTGTCCGGCGTCCGGGCCGCCGGGGAGCACGTGCAGCAGGTCCTGCGGCAGGCCCGCGGCGGCGAGGACCGCCGCCAGGGACAGTCCTCCGCAGACGGCCGTGCGCGGGTCCGGCTTAAGGAGGACCGCGTTGCCCAGGGCCAGGGCGGGTGCGACGGAGCGGATGGACAGGATCAGCGGGGCGTTGAACGGTGAGATGACGCCCACCACACCGGCCGGGACGCGGCGCGTGTACGACAGGCGCGGCGCCTCGCTGGGCAGGACCTGGCCGGCCGGGCGGGAGGCGAGCGCGGCGGCCTCGTAGCACTCCTGGGCGGCGACATGCAGTTCGAAGTCGGCCTTGCCGGGGACGGAACCGGACTCGCGGACGATCCATTCACGCAGTTCGGCGGCGTGCGCGGTGAACAGGTCGCCCGCCTTGCGGAGTACGGCGGCGCGCGCGAAGTGCGGGGCGCGGGCCCACTCGCGCTGGGCGGCGGCCGCGCGCCCGGCGGCGGCACCGACGTCCTCGGGGGTGGCGAGGGCGAGGGTGCCGAGGGCTTGGCCGGTGGCGGGCTCGGTGACGGTGTACCCGGGCCCCGCGAGGGCGTAGGGCTGCCAGGTCCTGGTGTCGAGCAACGGCATGACGGCTCTCCGATCGATCGGTCACCGGCGTACGGGATGAGTGAACTCCCGTCGGAACTGGGCCGGTTCGGCGGTCACAGGGCGGGGCGCGGCGATCCGGGGCAGCCGTGTGGGCTGCGGCCGCGTTCGCACGCGCCCCCATTTTGTTGATGATGCAACATCCTAGTCATGCCTCAGGGCGACGACCGGCGCCGCCTGTCGGCCGGGGAATTCCGTTCGCCTGCCGAGGAGTTGCCCTCCGGCGGGTCAACTCGAGTCGCGGTGCAGCACCGTCGCGCCCAGCACCTTGTGTGTCTCGGGCTCGGTCCCGGGCTTGCGCACGGCGCGGTCGACCAGTTCGGCGAGTTCACGGCCGGAGGGCAGCTCCAGGTGGACGGTGCTCAGCCGCGGCCGCAGCAGCCGGCCGAGCATCAGATCGTCGGCGCCGACCACGGCCGTCTCCTCCGGGATGCGGATGCCCTCGTCCTGCAGGGCCCGCATCAGCAGCATCGCGTACTCGTCGTTGTAGGTGAACACGCCGTCCAGGCCGAGGGTCCGCCAGCGGGCGGCGAGGCGCGCCGCGGCCTGTTCCTCGTAGGCGAGGGGCAGTTCGGTCACCGTGGCGTCGGTGCCCCGCAGGGAATGGCGCACACCGTCGAGCCGGGGCGCGGAGAACGCCTCGAGGCCGGGTTCCTGCGGGACGACGACGCCGATCCGGCGGCGGCCGCGGTCGTAGAGGTGGGCGCCCGCGCTGTAGCCGACGACGTCGTGGTCCATGAGCAGGGCGTGCGCGCCCTCGATGGTCTCGGGGCCGAGGGTGACCACGGCCCGGGCCCCGGAGCGTTTGAGTACCGCCACTCCGCGCGGACCGAGTCCGGAACCGGGCACCAGCACGGCCACGGGCCGCAGTTCGGCCCAGGCGCGGGCGGCGTCGTCGCCGTGCGGGCCGCCGGTGCCGTACTGCACGACCGTGTAGTCCAGGCCGCCGAGCGCGACCTGGAGGTCGGTGAGGAACCGGCTGTAGAGCGGGCCGACGGGGAAGGTCGGCGCGGGGATCAGGACCATACGGCTGTGCCCGGCGCGCAAGGAGCGGGCCGCCGCGTGCGGCACGTACCCGAGTTCCTTCGCGGCCTCGTGGACCCGGCGGCGCGTGGGCTCGCTGATCCGTACGGCGCTGGTGTTGTTGAGGACGTAGGAGACGGTCGCGCGCGAGACGCCGGCCAGGCGGGCCACATCGGCGCTCGTGGGCACGGAGCGCATCGGTGCGGGGGACGGGGGCGCGGGCGTTTTCGGTATCTGCACCATGACGTACGGCATCTTGGCAGAAGCCTCAATGCGCGCTTCCGGCGGGGGAGTTGTGACGAAGCCGTGAGCGTTCACGGGGGGGCGACGGGCGTCTCTAAGGGGTGGATTCCGCGCCCGTCAGCCGGTCGACCAGGTCGGTCCACGCCTCCTCGAGGCGGGCCAGGGGTATCCCGCACTGCTTGGTCAGGTGGTGGATCAGGGCCGGGTCGAGCTGGCCCATCAGCGTGTGGGAGAGGAGTTCGCAGTCCGCTTCGGGGATCGCCTGACGCAGGAGCACGGCCACGTGGTGGCGCAGCACGCTGCGCGCCGGGCTGATGAAGCGGCGGTTCGCGCCCGGCTCTGCCGCCAGCTGCAGCTCCAGGTCTTCGTTCGACCGGTGGAGCATCGCGCGGCCGAACGCCCGCAGCCGCTCCACGGGCGGCGCTCCGGGTCCGAGCGGCGGCGGGCCGCTGAGGAACGCGGCCTGGAACTTCTTCTCGGAGTGGTCGAGCAGCGCCGTCAGCAGGCCCGTCCGGTCGCCGAACCGGCGGAAGACCGTGCCCTTGCCCACGCAGGCCGCCGCTGCCACCGCCTCCATGGTGACGCCGTCCGCGCCGCGCTCCGCCACCAGCCGCCCGGCGGCCTCCAGCAGCCGGGCCCGGTTGCGCGCGGCGTCGGCCCGCAGGCACGGCTCGTCGACCTCCGGGGCGTTCTCGAGCTGGAGCAGCTCGGGAAGGGCGACGGGCTCCTGGGGCGTCGGGAAGGGGGGCGGGGCGGTGGACATGAAGCCAGCGTAAAGCATCGGGAACAAAACTGGACCGCGGTCCGGTTAGGATGCTAGAAACAATAAGCGGACCTCGGTCCGGATCGTAACGGCTGTGTTTCGCAGCAGTCTTTCTCTACGTGGGAGTCAGCATGTCTGTTCGCATCCTCGCGCTCGTCGGCAGCCTTCGCGCCGGGTCGCACAACCGCCAGCTCGCCGAGGCGGCCGTCAAGCTCGCCCCCGAGGGTGCCGAGGTGAACCTGTTCGAGGGCCTCGCCGAGATCCCCTTCTACAACGAGGACATCGACGTCGAGGGCAGTATTCCGGCCGCCGCCGTGAAGCTGCGCGAGGCCGCCGAAGCGGCCGACGGTCTGATCCTGTTCACGCCCGAGTACAACGGCACCATCCCGGCCGTCCTGAAGAACGCCATCGACTGGCTGTCCCGCCCGTACGGCGCCGGTGCGCTCAGCGGCCTGCCGGTCGCCGTGGTCGGCACCGCCTTCGGCCAGTTCGGCGGTG
>NZ_JBHUQX010000613.1:0-4032 GCF_042674225.1 Streptomyces sp. NPDC056948 | reverse complement strand
TTGTTTTATTGTTTGTTGGGTTCGTTTTTTTTTATACCCCCCCCCGCCGGGCGCGCCCGGGGCGGCCGCCCCCCCCCACGCGGTGGCGACGGCCGTCCGGGGGGGCCCGGCGGCCGTCCGCGCGGCCGCCCGCCAGATCCTCGACGAGGCCGCCCGCCTCGATCCGCCGCTCGCCCTGGACTACCTCGCCCTGGTCGACCCGTCCGACTTCACCGAGATCGGGCACGACTTCACCGGCGAGGCGGTCCTCGCCGTGGCCGCCCGGGTCGGGGCGACCCGGCTGATCGACAATCTCCCCCTCACCTTCGGAACCTTCGGAGCCGCCTCGTGACCAGCACAGGCATACGACTGCACGCGCCGGCGCCCGGGTGGTCCATCGCCGCGGACGTGGTCGTCGTCGGCTCCGGCGTCGCCGGCCTGACCGCGGCCCTGCGCTGCCAGGCCGCGGGCCTCAGGACCGTCGTCGTCACCAAGGCCCGCCTCGACGACGGCTCCACGCGCTGGGCCCAGGGCGGCATCGCCGCGGCCCTAGGCGAGGGCGACACCCCCGAACAGCACCTCGACGACACCCTGGTCGCGGGCGCGGGCCTGTGCGACGAGGAAGCGGTCCGCATCCTCGTCACCGAGGGCCCCGACGCCGTACGCCGCCTCATCGAGACCGGCGCCCGCTTCGACGAGTCCACCGAGGGCGGGCTGGAACTCACCCGCGAGGGCGGCCACCACCGCCGCCGCATCGCCCACGCGGGCGGTGACGCCACCGGCGCCGAGATCTCCCGCGCCCTGGTCGACGCGGTACGCGCGCGTGGCGTGCGCACGGTCGAGAACGCGCTCGTCCTGGACCTCCTCACGGACGCCGAGGGCCACACCGCGGGCGTCACCCTGCACGTCATGGGGGAGGGCCAGCACGACGGCGTGGGCGCGGTCCACGCACCCGCCGTGGTCCTGGCGACCGGCGGCATGGGCCAGGTCTTCTCCGCGACCACCAACCCGTCCGTCTCGACGGGCGACGGCGTGGCGCTCGCGCTCCGGGCCGGAGCGGAAGTCAGCGACCTGGAGTTCGTCCAGTTCCACCCCACGGTCCTCTTCCTGGGCCCGGACGCGGAGGGCCAGCAGCCCCTGGTCTCCGAGGCGGTACGCGGCGAGGGCGCCCACCTGGTCGACGCCGACGGCGTGCGCTTCATGGTCGGGAAGCACGAACTGGCCGAACTCGCCCCCCGGGACATCGTCGCCAAGGGCATCATGCGCCGCATGCAGGAGCAGGACGCCGAGCACATGTACCTCGACGCCCGGCACTTCGGCGCCGAGATGTGGGAACACCGCTTCCCGACGATCCTCGCCGCCTGCCGCGCCCACGGCATCGACCCGGTCACCGGCCCCATCCCGGTCGCCCCGGCCGCCCACTACGCCTCCGGCGGCGTCCGCACCGACTCCCGGGGCCGTACGACCGTCCCCGGCCTGTACGCGTGCGGCGAGGTCGCCTGCACCGGCGTGCACGGCGCCAACCGCCTGGCCTCCAACTCCCTCCTCGAGGGCCTGGTCTACGCCGAGCGCATCGCGGCCGACATCGCGGCGAGCCACGCGGAGAACGGCCTCCTCACGCGCGTGCCCCGGCCGCTCCCGTACCCGGAGACCCCCGAGCACCCCCTGCTCACCGCGGAGGCCCGCTTCACGATCCAGCGGATCATGACCGACGGCGCGGGCGTGCTCCGCTCGGCCGGGTCCCTGGCCAAGGCCGCCGACCAGCTCCAGCGGCTGCACACCGACGCCCGCGACGCCCTCGCCGAGAACGGCAAGACCGCCGAGCCCGGCGTCGACACCTGGGAGGCCACCAACCTCCTGTGCGTGGGCCGCGTGCTGGTCGCCGCCGCCCGGCTCCGCGAGGAGACCCGGGGCTGCCACTGGCGCGAGGACCGCCCCGAGCGCGACGACACCACGTGGCGGCGCCACATCGTCGTACGCCTGAACCCGGACCGCTCGCTGGCCGTGCACACCACGGACACCACACACTTCCCCACGACCCTCCCCACCCAGGCCCCCCAGGAGCAGTGACCGACGTGACCACCCCCGACCTTCCCCTCGCCTCGTCCGGAGGCTGCGGCGACGGCTGTGCCTGCGGCGCGGACGAGCAGGCGTACCTGGAGTGCGGCCTGGACCCCGCACTCGCCCAGCTCCTGGCCGACGCCGGACTCGACCCCGTCGAGGTCGAGGACATCGCCAACGTGGCCCTCCAGGAGGACCTCGCCCACGGTGTGGACGTGACCACGGTCGCGACGATCCCCGAGGCCGCGGTGGCCACCGCCGACTTCACCGCACGTGAAGCAGGAGTCGTGGCCGGCCTCCGGGTGGCGGAAGCCATCATCTCCGTCGCCTGCGAAGAGGAACTGGCCATCGAACGCCACGCGGAGGACGGCGACCGCGTGGAGGCGGGCCAGAAGCTCCTCTCCGTCACCACCCGCACCCGCGACCTCCTCACGGCCGAACGCAGCGCGCTGAACATCCTGTGCCGCCTGTCGGGCATCGCCACGGCCACGCGCGCGTGGGCGGACACGCTCGACGGCACCAAGGCCAAGGTCCGCGACACCCGCAAGACGACCCCCGGCCTGCGCAGCCTCGAGAAGTACGCGGTCCGCTGCGGCGGCGGCGTCAACCACCGCATGTCCCTCTCGGACGCGGCCCTGGTCAAGGACAACCACGTGGTCGCCGCGGGCGGCGTCGCCCAGGCCTTCCAGGCGGTCCGCGACCGCTTCCCCGACGTCGCCATCGAGGTCGAGGTCGACACCCTGCACCAGCTCCGCGAGGTCCTGGACGCCGGAGCGGACCTGATCCTCCTGGACAACTTCACGCCGGGCGAGTGCAAGGAGGCGGTGGCCATCGTCCAGGGCCGCGCCGCCCTGGAGGCCTCGGGCCGTCTGACCCTCGGCAACGCCAAGGCGTACGCGGACACCGGCGTCGACTACCTGGCCGTCGGAGCCCTCACCCACTCCTCGCCGATCCTGGACATCGGCCTCGACCTGCGGCCGGCGGAGTAGGGCGGGTACGGGTCATGCTGCTGACGATCGACGTAGGAAACACCCACACCGTCCTGGGCCTGTTCGACGGCGACGACATCGTCGAACACTGGCGCATCTCCACGGACGCGCGCCGCACCGCCGACGAACTGGCGGTCCTCCTCCAGGGCCTGATGGGCATGCACCCGCTCCTCGGCGACGACCTGGGCGACGGCATCGACGGCATCTCCATCTGCGCCACCGTCCCCTCGGTCCTGCACGAACTCCGCGAGGTGACCCGCCGCTACTACGGCGACGTACCCGCCATCCTCGTCGAACCGGGCGTCAAGACGGGCGTCCCGATCCTCATGGACAACCCCAAGGAGGTCGGAGCCGACCGCATCATCAACGCGGTGGCGGCGGTCGAGCTCTACGGCGGTCCCGCCATCGTCGTCGACTTCGGCACGGCGACGACGTTCGACGCGATCAGCGCGCGCGGCGAGTACGTCGGCGGCGTCATCTCGCCCGGCATCGAGATCTCCGTCGAGGCCCTCGGCGTCCGCGGCGCCCAGCTCCGCAAGATCGAGGTGGCCCGGCCCCGCAGCGTCATCGGCAAGAACACGGTCGAGGCGATGCAGTCGGGCGTCATCTACGGCTTCGCCGGCCAGGTCGACGGCGTCGTCAACCGCATGGCGCGCGAGCTGTCGGAGGACCCGGAGGACGTCACCGTGATCGCAACGGGCGGCCTCGCACCGATGGTCCTGGGCGAGTCGTCGGTCATAGACGAACACGAGCCCTGGCTGACGCTGATCGGCCTGCGACTGGTGTACGAGCGGAACGTGTCGCGTATGTGACCCGGGTTGGCCCGCAACCCGGCGAAGCGGGGTGCCGCTGCGCCCACCCGTGCCGCCCCCAGCGGCACGCATGCCCGCAGCTAAGCCGGGACGCGCCCGCACCCGCGCACGGCGAGAAGGGGACGTGTCGGGGGGTGTCCGCCCGCAGCGGTTGGCGCGTCAACGAACAGCGAGTCGGTATCCGACCCCAT
>NZ_JBHUQX010000612.1:0-4046 GCF_042674225.1 Streptomyces sp. NPDC056948 | reverse complement strand
CCTTCTTCGCCGCCGCCTGTTTCGGTACCGCCGCCTTCTTCGCGGCGCTCTTCTGCTGGGCGGCCGTCGGCTGCTCGGGGATCTTCTCCCCGGCCGTCTTCTTCGGATGCGAACCGCTGGACTCGGAGCGGGGGGTCACGGGCGCAGCCTCCTGGGCGCAGGTGGGTCAGTCAGGTCAGGTGGCCGGACGAGGAGAGCCGGCTTATGGCGGCCAGGGGCACCGGCAGCCAGTCGGGGCGGTGCCGGGCCTCGTACACCACCTCGTAGATCGCCTTGTCCGTCTCGTAGGCGCGCAGCAGCACCGGGTCGGTGCGCGGATCGCGGCCGGAGGCCTCCGCGTAGCCGGAGCAGTACGCGGACCGGCAGGTCTCGGCCCAGTCCGGCTGGGGCGGATCGGTCGAGCGGGCCGCGTAGTCGAAGGACCGCAGCATGCCGGCGACATCCCGCACCGCCGGCTGCGGCATACGCCGCTCGGGCAGGGGCCGGGCCGGCTCGCCCTCGAAGTCGATCAGCCACCACTCGCCGGAGGGCGATCGCAGGCACTGCCCGAGATGCAGATCGCCGTGCACGCGCTGCGCGATCCAGGTGCGGCCCTCGGCGGCCAGATCGCCCAGCGCGGTGAACGCCGACCGCAGCCCGTCGGCGTAGGGCCGCAGCGCGGGCACCGCGTGGACGGCCGCCTCCAGCCGCTCGAGCATGCCGTCCACCATGAGCTGGAGCTGCATGTGACCGAGCGTGACCGTCGGCAACGCGCGGGCCAGCGCGGTGTGCACCTCGGCGGTGGCCCGCCCCAGTGCCCGGGCCTCGGCGCCGAAGTCCTCGCCCTTGGCCAGCTCGCGCAGCGCCAGCTCCCAGCCGTCGGAGGCGCCCTGCACGAACGGCTGGAGCACGCCCAGCACGTACGGCTGGCCGGCGAGGTCCGCCGAGCCCGCCGGGATCACCGGGTCCGCCGTGGGGTCGATGTCGGCGACCATCCAGGCCGTCGGCGCGGGCACCCGGGGGCAGCCCTCGCGGGCCAGCGCCAGCGGCAGCTCCAGATCGGGGTTGACCCCGGGCACGATCCGGCGCAACAGCTTCAGAATGAACGTATCTCCGTAGACGACCGACGAGTTGGACTGCTCGGCGGTCACCAGGCGGGGCACCAGCCCGGACCGGATGTCCTGGCCGGGGTCCCGCTCGAAGCGGAGCCTGCCGATACGGGCCTGGGTGCGCAGCGCCTCCAGGAGCAGCTCGGCGGGCCTGGGGTCGTGCAGGGCGTCGTAGACGGTGCGGCCGGCCAGCGGCCCCGTCGGCACGTGTCCGATCAGCGCGGGCGCCAGCCGAGGCGGCAGCGCCTCGCGCACGCCTATCAGGAGCTGGTAGCAGTCGCCGGGGTGGTCGGGCGCGCCGGGGGACGGCACGAGCGGCTGATGGGCGCGGACGAGCAGGTGGTACAGGCCCAGCTTGGCGCTGGCGGGGAGCAGCTCGGTGGCCTCGACCAGCGTGAACCCGGTGACCGGGCGTCCTTTGCCCGCGAACCAGCGCTGCCGTGGCAGCCATTCCCGCAGCAGTGGATCCAGGGAGGCGAGAAGGCCGGGCGGGGTGGTGACGGTGCGTGTGACGGCTTCCGACATGGCGTCGCGTCCTTTCACCCATTCTCGGTGCGCCTCCGTCGCCTTCGGCCGGCTCCGGCGGCGCCCCTCCGGCTCACGCGGGCGGGTGGGGTGTTCTTCATGCGTGCCCCGGGCGGGGCGGTGGAAACGCCCCGCCGCGGGGTTTGAGGCCTGCCCCGCGGATCAGGCCTCAGCAGGCCGTTTCAGGCCTCGCACGGCCCTCATACGGTGTCCCCGCGGAGCCGGAACCAGTAGAAACCGTGGCCCCCGAGGGTCAGCAGATACGGCAGCTCGCCGATGGCCGGGAAACGCACCCCGCCGAACAGCTCTACCGGGTGCCGCCCCTCGAAGGCGCTCAGATCCAGCTCCGTGGGCTGGGCGAACCGGGAGAAGTTGTTCACGCACAGCACCAGGTCGTCCTCGTACTCCCTGAGGAACGCGAGCACCGCCGGGTTCGTCGACGGCAGCTCGGTGTACGTACCGAGTCCGAAGGCGGGATTCTGCTTGCGGATCTCGATCATGCGGCGGGTCCAGTGCAGCAGCGACGACGGCGAGGACATCGACGCCTCGACGTTCGTGACCTGGTAGCCGTAGACCGGGTCCATGATCGTCGGCAGGAACAGCCGCCCCGGGTCACAGGACGAGAAGCCCGCGTTGCGGTCGGGCGTCCACTGCATCGGCGTGCGCACCGCGTCGCGGTCGCCGAGCCAGATGTTGTCGCCCATGCCGATCTCGTCGCCGTAGTAGAGGATCGGCGAGCCCGGCAGGGCCAGCAGCAGGGCCGTGAACAGCTCGATCTGGTTGCGGTCGTTGTCGAGCAGCGTGGCCAGCCTGCGCCGGATGCCGATGTTGGCGCGCATCCGTGGGTCCTTGGCGTACTCGGCCCACATGTAGTCGCGCTCTTCGTCGGTGACCATCTCGAGCGTGAGCTCGTCGTGGTTGCGCAGGAAGATGCCCCATTGGCAGTTCGAGGGGATGGCCGGGGTCTTGGCCAGGATCTCGGAGACGGGGTAGCGGGATTCCCGCCGTACGGCCATGAAGATGCGCGGCATGACCGGGAAGTGGAACGCCATGTGGCACTCGTCGCCGCCGCTGGGGTAGTCGCCGAAGTAGTCGACGACGTCCTCGGGCCACTGGTTGGCCTCGGCGAGCAGCACGGTGTCCGGGTACTGGGCGTCGATCTCCTTGCGCACCCGCTTCAGGAACGCGTGCGCCTCCGGGAGGTTCTCGCAGTTCGTGCCCTCCTGCTGGTACAGGTAGGGCACCGCGTCCAGCCGGAAACCGTCGATGCCCAGGTCCAGCCAGAACTTCAGCGCGGAGATCATCTCCTCCTGCACGGCCGGGTTTTCGTAGTTGAGGTCCGGCTGGTGGGAGAAGAAACGATGCCAGTAGTACTGCTTGCGGACCGGGTCGAAGGTCCAGTTGGAGGCCTCGGTGTCGACGAAGATGATCCGCGCGTCGGGGAACTGCTTGTCGTCGTCGGCCCACACGTAGTAGTCGCCGTAGGGCCCGTCGGGGTCCTTGCGCGACTCCTGGAACCAGGGGTGCTGGTCGCTGGTGTGGTTCATGACGAAGTCGATGATCACGCGCATGCCGCGCTGGTGGGCGGCGTCGACGAACTCCACGAAGTCGGCCAGGTCGCCGAACTCCGGCAGGACGGCCGTGTAGTCCGAGACGTCGTAGCCGCCGTCGCGCAGGGGCGACTTGAAGAACGGCGGCAGCCACAGGCAGTCGACGCCGAGCCACTGGAGGTAGTCGAGCTTGGCGGTCAGGCCCTTCAGGTCACCGACGCCGTCGCCGTTGCTGTCCTGGAACGAGCGGACGAGCACCTCGTAGAAGACGGCGCGTTTGAACCACTCCGGGTCCCGGTCCCTGACGGGAGTGTCCTCGAAGGTGTCCAGCACGGGCTCGTTCACGGTCATGACGTTCCTGCCCCTCCGATCGCTTGCGCGGCGGGCGGTGACAGGACGTGGAAGACGTGCGCGGGAGCCCGCCCCGGCTCGAGACGCACGTAGTTGTTCCTGCTCCAGTGGTAGGTCTCGCCGGTGAGCTCATCGCGCACCGGCACCGACTCGTGCCAGTCCAGGCCGAGTTGCGGCATGTCCAGCGAGACCGTCGCCTCCTGGGCGTGGTGGGGATCGAGGTTGGCGACCACCAGGACGACGTCGTTTCCCGTGCGCTTGCTGTATGCGATGAGGGCGTCGTTGTCGGTGTGGTGGAAGCGGAGATTCCTGAGCCGGCGCAGTGCCGGGTGTTCCCGCCGGATGGTGTTGAGCCTGGTCAGCAGTGGGGTGATGGTGCGTCCCTCGCGTGCGGCGGCCTTCCAGTCGCGGCGTGTGAGCTGGTATTTCTCCGAGTTCAGGTACTCCTCGCTGCCCTCTTTGAGCGGGGTGTTCTCGCACAGTTCGTAGCCGGAGTAGATGCCCCAGGTCGGCGAGAGGGTCGCGGCGAGGA
>NZ_JBHUQX010000611.1:0-4048 GCF_042674225.1 Streptomyces sp. NPDC056948 | reverse complement strand
CCTCTTCGGTGGCGCGCAGCTCGCCGCGGTAGGCGGCCAGGCGCGCGGCGAGTTCGGCGGCGTTCACCGGCGGGTCCGGGACGCCGAGCGCCATGGCGATGCGTGCCATGTCGGCGACGTAGGCGTCGCGTCCCTCGTCGTCGAGGGGATGCGCCCCGTAGCGCTGATGGGCGCGCAGGAAACTGTCGACCTCGGCGATGTGCACCCAGCACAGCAGATGCGGGTCAGCGGCGGAGTAGGACCGACCGTCGGCGGTCGTGCCGTGCACCGTCTCGTGGACGGCACGTACGCGGTCACAGGCCTCCTGTGCGCTGCGGGCGGGCCCGTAGGTGGTGACGGCCAGGAAGGTGCTGGTCCGCTGCAGCCGTCCCCATGGATCTCCGCGGAAGCCCGAATGCCCGGCCACGGCGGCCATGGCCAGGGGATGGAGCGACTGGAGCAGCAGGGCCGACAGACCTCCGATGAACATCGCGGCGTCCCCGTGCACCCTCCTGACGGGCCGCTCGGGGCCGAACCAGCGGGGACCGGGTGTGCCGTGGATGCGCGCCCGGTTGCCCGGGCCCTCCGGACCCGCCACGCGGGAGAAGATCTCCCTGCCGAGCCGGTCACGCAGCGAGGGGCCGCCTTCGGGGAGGAGTCTCCTGGGCATCGCGTCCTCCTGACCAGGGCGACAGACGGATCAGTCTCCTATGACTTCTTCTGCCCCGGTTCGCCTTTCGGAGGCCTCTGCCGGGCACGGCAGCCGGGTGCGGGGCGTGACCGGCTCCACTAGCCTGGACACTGCTCGACGAACGTTCTGCACGTGCGAAAACCTGCGCGTCCACCGCCGGCCGGGTGGCTTCGGCGGCCGCCTTGTACCTGGAAGGCCGAGCCGCGCACCAGGGGACGTCACCTCGCCGGCGGTCGGACGACCTAGGTGGGCGGATCATGAGGACACGGCCCGGGGGTGGGAGCAGGCGCCTGGGGCTGACGAGCACCTCGGTCCTGGCGAGCGGCTTCCTGGCGGTGTTGATCGGTGTCGCGTTCGCCGTCCTGCTGCAAGTCATCGGTGACTCTCGCGGCTTCACGGCCGACGCGAGGGCCTCTCGCGAGGCCATCACCGATGCCGGCACTCTGGAACAGCATCTGATCGACCTGGAAACCGGACAGCGGGGCTTCGTCATCACCCGGGACGAGGCCTTCCTTCAGCCCTGGCAAGCGGCACGGGACAGCTATCCGGCCGAGGCCAGGCGGCTCGTGGCATCGGCGACCTCCCCGGATCAGCGCCGTCTCGCGAGACAGATCAACAGGGACATCGACTCGTTCCTCACGGACTACTCGGTACCTCTGGTCGAGGCGGTCCGGCGGGACGATCCCTCGGCCTCCAGTCCGGCGGCGACGGCTGAGGGCAAGCAGCGGGTGGACGCGCTGCGGGCCCGGTTCAGCGCGTACATCACCGATGAGCGGGCCAAGCTCCAGGAGCGCCAGGACGCCACGGACGCCAGCGCCCAGCGGGCCGTGATCGTGGCGTGTGCGGGGCTCGCCGGACTGACCGCGCTCATCGTCACGCTCACCGTGTTCCAGCACCGGGCCATCGTGCGGCCACTGCGGCGCGCGGCCTCGGCGGCGGGGCGGCTGGCGAACGGCGACCTGGAGGTACGGGTGCCGTCCAGCAGGGTGGCGGAGGTCGCCGCGCTGGCAGCGTCGTTCAACACCATGGCCGCCTCGTTGCAGGAAAGCCGCGAGCGGACCGAGGAAGCCCGTGAGCGTCTGGAGTTCCTGTACAAGCGCCTGGAGCTGCTGTACGGGGCGAGTGTGTCGGTGGGCACCGGGCTGGATGTGGAACAGACGGCCCGCGAGTTGGCGCGGGTGGCGGTTCCGGAGTTCGCCGACTTCACCACCGTCGACCTGCTGGAACCGGTCCTGCGCGGCGACGAGCCGACCGCCGGAGTCGACACGCGGCTGCGCCGGGTGGCCGCGGACGGGGTCCGGGACGATGCCCCCTTGCTGGGTCTGGCAGCCCTGCCGGACCTGACCTCGCCCCCGCCCGAGGCCCGGGGGCCGCTCTCCGGGCGGGCCAGGCTCGACGCGGACCTGCGTGACAGCACCGAGTGGGCGTCGGAGCAGCCGGAGGCGGCGGCGCGCGTCCTCGCGTACGGCATCCACTCCAGGATCAGGACACCGTTGCAGGCCAGAGGGGTGACGCTGGGCACGGTGGATTTCTGGCGCAGCCGACCCGATCCCTTCGGGCCCGACGATGTGGCCTTCGCCGAGGAGCTGGCTGCCAAGGCGGCGGTAGCCGTCGACAACGCGCGCCGCTTCACCCGGGAGCGGTCCACCGCGCTGGCCCTGCAGCGTCACCTGCTGCCGCAGCGCCTGCCCTACCAGACGGCCGTGGAGGTGGCCTCCCGCTACCTGCCCGCCTGGACACGGACCGGGGTCGGCGGTGACTGGTACGACGTGATCCCGCTGTCGGGCAGCCGGGTCGCCCTGGTCGTCGGGGACGTCGTCGGACACGGTCTCCAAGCCTCCGCGGCCATGGGCCGGCTGCGCACCGCCGTGCGCACGCTGGCCGATGTCGACCTGCCGCCCGACGAACTGCTCACCCACCTCGACGACCTCATCCTGCACCTCTCCGAAGGCGAACCCCTGCCCGGCGGACCCGGAGACGACGAAGGGGCGCACGACCTCGGGTTCTCCTCGGCCGACCTCGGTGCCACCTGCCTGTACGCGGTGTACGACCCGGTCTCCCGCCGGTGCACGCTGGCCACGGCCGGGCACCCGATGCCCGCCGTCCTGGCTCCGGACGGCACGGCGCACGTCGTCTCCGGTCATGTCGGCCCCCCGCTGGGGATCGGCAGCCTGCCCTTCGAAGCCACAGATCTGGAACTGGACGCCGGGAGTGTGCTCGCCCTGTACACCGACGGCCTCGTCGAGGCGCGCCACCGGGACATCGACGTCGGGCTGGCCGAGTTGTGCCGCGCCCTGGAGCGGCCCGCGGAGTCTCTGGAGGAAGCCTGTGACACCGTGATCGGATCCCTGCTCACCGACCGGGCCGCCGACGACGTGGCGCTGCTGCTGGCCCGGACCCGCGCTCTGCCGTCGGACCATGTCGCGACGTGGCAGATCCCGGCGGAGCCGGTCCAGGTGGAGCGCGCGCGCAAGCTGGTCGTCGAGCAGCTCGACGCCTGGGGGCTGACGGAGGCGACGTTCGTCATCGAACTGGTGGTGAGCGAGCTGGTCACCAACGCCATCCGTTACGGGCAACCGCCGATCCAGCTCCGGCTCATCCGCGATCACACGCTGATCTGCGAGGTGTCCGACACCAGCAGCACCGCGCCGCATCTGCGGCGTGCCCGGGCCTTCGACGAGGGCGGGCGCGGACTGCTCCTCGTCGCCCAGCTCACCCAGGGCTGGGGCACCCGGCAGACGACCACGGGCAAGACCATCTGGTGCGAGCAGGCGCTGCCCGCGTCGTGACGGCGCCATGGGCCGGTGGATCAGGCCAGGGGGGCCGGTCGGGGTGCCGAACAGGTGCGTTACATTTTGCTGTTCCTTGACCGCGATCATTCACGATCTCTCACGCTACGGAGCCGCCCACCCATGAGCGACATCGTCAACGGACTTGGCAGGGCCACCGCTTACGGCGGACTCGGACTGGTTCTGCTGGTCCTCGGCATCGTCCTGGTCGACGTGCTCACGCCCGGAAAGCTGGGCCGGCAGATCTGGGAACAGCGCAACCGCAACGCCGCCATGGTGCTCAGCTCCGCGCTGCTCGGTATCGGTGGCATCGTGTTCACGTCCATCTGGACGACCTACGAGGACTTCGGCAAGGGACTGGTCTCGACCGCCGCGTTCGGGCTGCTGGGTCTGGTGATGATGGCCGTGGCGTTCCTGGTGGTGGACCTGATCACGCCGGGGCGCCTGGGCGCGGCGCTGGTCGAGCCGGAGCCGCACCCCGCGGTCTGGGTGACGGCGTCCTGCAATCTCGCTGTGTCGGCCATCCTGTCGGCGTCCATCGCCTGACGCGGATCTCCCGACGAGCGGTCCTGTCGGCCCCCTGCCGGAC
>NZ_JBHUQX010000610.1:0-4055 GCF_042674225.1 Streptomyces sp. NPDC056948 | reverse complement strand
CGCTTCGGCCTTAACGGCCTCGTCCTCAATCGCCGGACGGGCTGACCGTCGCTGTGAATCCGAACAGGTCCGGCACCCCGTCCGGCCCCGCCTCCACCGTCCGCTCGATGCGCAGGCCCGCTGTCACCGCCCCGTTGAGCAGGCCGGCCAGCGGGACGTGCCAGGCGCCGAGGCGGGCGCGGACGCCGGTGGCGTTCCAGGAGGCGAAGGTGTGGGACCGGTCGGTGTAACCGGCGTCGATCACCGTCCTGGACGCGTCCCTGCGGTCGGCGAAGGCCCCGACGAAGCACGGGTGCACCCCCAGATGGACGAAACGGCCGCCGGGGGCCAGGACGCGGGCGATCTCGCGGAGGACGGCAGCGTAGTCGGGCACGTCCGTGCTGGCCAGGACGCATACCGCGGCGGGCACCGAGCTGTCGGCCAGGGGCAGTGCGGTCGCGTCCGCGACGGCCACGGGCAGGCGCTCGGCGGCGTGTCGCAACTGATTGCGGGAGAGGTCGACGCCGACGGGACTCCAGCCCAGGGCGGCCACGGTCGGCGCATGGGCGCCCGTACCGCAGCACACGTCGAGGCAGGTGCTTCCGTCGCCGCGGCCCAGCAGGTCACCGAGGGTGGCATGGACCCGGCGGATGTAGTCCCCGCCGCCCGCCGGGGACATGAACTCGTTGTACCAATCGGCGTGATCGTCGTACACGGCCGTCGCCTTCGAGGTCACCATGGCCCGGACGCTAATGCCCCCGCGCGAGTCCCGCGGAGGCGTTCGCCGCAAGCGTGACGCACACGGGTGCCCGGCGGCGATGACTTTCGCGTCGTACGCCGGTCTGCAGTGCCGTCATCGCCCGAGCGAGAAAGCGGAGTGAGTCCCATGCGCATCGTCATCACCGAGTTCATCAGCCTGGACGGCGTCGTACAGGCGCCCGGCGGGCCGCAGGAGGACACCGACGGGGGCTTCGCGCACGGCGGCTGGTCGCACCCGTACTTCGACGAGGAGGTGCTGGGCGGCGCCTTCGACGCCGGTCTGGGCAGTGCCGAGGCGCTGCTGTTCGGGCGGCGTACGTGGCAGACGATGGCGGGGGCCTGGCCCGAGCGGGCCGGGGACCCGTTCGCCGACCGGATGAACTCCCTCAAGAAGTACGTCGTCTCCGGCACGCTCGGCGAGGCCGACCTCACCTGGAACAACACCTCTCTCATCCCCGGCGACCAGGCCGTGACCCGGATCCGGGAGCTGCACGAGGCGGAGGGCGGCGACCTCGCGATGATGGGCAGCCCCACGCTGGTGCGGACGCTGCTGTCCGAAGGCCTGGTCGACGAGCTCCAGCTCATCGTCATGCCGGTGATCCTCGGCGGCGGCAAGACGATCTTCCCCGGGGACGGGGCGAAGCGCCCGATGGAGCTGGTCTCCACGACCACCGCCAAGACCGGCGCCCAGGTGTGCGTGTACCGGCCCGCGGCCCCGGCGCAGGGCTAGCCCTGGAAGTCCCGGACGGTCTAGGCTCGGCCCATCGGATCTCTGACTGAGTCAACTGTCGATACGGGGGTCGGGCCCATGACCGTCCAGGACATCCGCTCCTTCAACCGCTTCTACACGAACGTCATCGGCGCGCTCGACTACGGCCGCCACATGTACGCGCCCTACACCCTCACCGAGTCCCGCGTGCTCTACGAGCTCGCCCACGCGCCGCGCACGGACGCCGCCGACCTGCGGGCCCAGCTCCACCTGGACGCCGGATACCTGAGCCGGATCCTGAACAAGTTCGAGGAGGACGGGCTGGTCGAGCGCGGCCCCTCCGAGACGGATCCGCGCCGCCGCCGCATCACCCTCACCTCGCCCGGCCGCGAGGCCGCCGCGCTGCTCGACGAGCGGGCCCGGGAGACGGTCGGGTCGCTGCTGGACACCGTGCGGGCCGAGGACCGGCCCCGGCTGGCGGAGGCCCTGCGGACCGTTCGGACCCTCCTCGGCGACGGCCGCGCCCCGCGTCCCGAGGACGTCGTCCTGCGTGAGCCCACCCCCGGCGACCTCGGCTGGATCGTGGAGCGCAACGCCGCGCTGTACGCCGCCGAGTACGGCTTCGACCTCGAGTACGAGGGCCTCGTCGCCCGAATCGTCGCCGACTACGGCGAGGACCACGACCCGCGACTGGACCGCACCTGGATCGCCGAGCTGGACGGCCGGCGGGTGGGGTGCGTGATGTGCGTACGGGACGACGCGCCCGGGGCCGCCCGGCTCCGGCTGCTGCTCGTCGAGCCCGACGCGCGCGGCCTGGGCATCGGCGACCGGCTGGTGGGAGCCCTCGTCGACTTCGCCCGCGAGGCCGGCTACCGCGAGGTGCTCCTGTGGACCAACGACATCCTCGGCGCGGCCCGCCGTATCTACCAGCGCCACGGCTTCGTGCTGGTCGCGGAGAAGCCGCACCGCTCCTTCGGGCAGGACCTGACCGGCCAGGACTGGCGACTGGATCTTCACGCAACACCGGAGCGACGAAGGGGAGTCGCGGGCGGGGGTGCCGGGTAGGGTCCGTCCACATGAAGCTGGCGTTCTCCACCCTCGGTGTCCCCGGCATGCCCCTGCCCGACGTCCTGCGGCTCGCGACCGCGCACGGCTACCACGGCGTGGAGCTGCGCACCCACGCCGAGGAACCGGTACACCCCGGCCTCGGCTCCGCCGAACGGGCCGATGTCGCGGCCGAGTTCAAGGGGTCGGGCGTAGAGATCCTGGGCCTGGCGGGATACGCGCGCGTCGCCGCGCCGGGCGACGACGAACCCGTCCTGGCCGAGATCCGCACCCTCCTCGACCTGGCCCGCGACCTCGGCGCCCCGTACATCCGTGTCTTCCCCGGCGGCGACCTGGACGTCCAGACCCCCGAGGAGGCCGACGCGACGGCCGCCCGGCGCCTGGGCACGGCCGCCGAGTACGCGAACGACCTGGGCGTACGCATCCTCCTGGAAACCCATGACTCGCACCGCACCGCCGCGGACGCGATGCGTGTCCTCGGCCTCGTCGGCCACCGCCAGGTCGGCGCGCTCTGGGACGTCATGCACACCTGGCTGGGCGGCGAGCAGCCCTCGGAGACCTACGCGGCGCTCTCCCCCCACCTCGGCTACGTCCAGGTCAAGGACATCGCCTCCGCCGAGGACACCACACCCCTGCCCCTCGGCGCGGGCGTCCTCCCCCTGGCCGAGTGCGTGGAGGTCCTCTCCCGCCACAACTGGGACGGCTGGCTGTGCTGGGAGTACGAGAAGCGCTGGTACGAGACGGCCCAGCCGCTCCCGGACCTGCTGGAGGCCGGGCGCGAGCATCTGGGCAGGTTGCTGAACGACTCGGCGTGACGGGGCGCTTCCGCGGAAATCGCGTTGCCGCCCCGCCCCCGCGTCGCTAGCGTCCCCGCTCATGCCCCTGGCCCTGCGCACGCCCCGCCTCCTCCTGGAGGCCTACACCCCGGAGGACGAAGAGCGCTTCGTCGCCCTGTTCCAGGACACCCGGGTGTCCCGTTGGATGGGTGACGGGCCGGTGGCCGAGGCGGAGGACCGGGCCCTGTTCGGGCGGATCTTCACCAAGGTCTACGCCCAGGACCTGTTCGACGTGTGGGCGGTCCGGCGCGACTGGCTCCTGGTCGGGCACGCGGAGATCAAGCGGACCGACGCGGTGGACGGCCACGAGATCGTCTACGCGCTGGCTCCCGAGGCCTGGGGCAGCGGGCTCGGGACGGAATTGGCGGAGGCCCTCGTGGTGTACGGGTTCCGGACGCTCGGGCTCAGCGAGGTGCACGCCACCGTGGACGCGCGGAACACGGCCTCGCTGCGCCTCCTCGGCAGGATCGGATTCGCGCACGTCAGGGACATCGAGGAGGACGACGGGAGCCTCACCCGGGTGCTGACCCGACCGGCGCGGTGATCTTCCCAAGAATCCGGCAAGAAATTCTTACCCGAGCGTGCAACCCTTTGCGGCCCTGGGCGGTCGTACTTGATGTCAGGACTTCTGGGGGGAGATCTGGGGGGATCGCGGGGTTCCTGACGGGAGGGGAAAAGCCGAGGGGGCCCGGTCGACGGACCGGGCC
>NZ_JBHUQX010000609.1:0-4092 GCF_042674225.1 Streptomyces sp. NPDC056948 | reverse complement strand
CCTAGGAGTCGGGCCCCGTCTGCGGCGACACCGTCCGGACCGGCCGTGCCGGGTTGCCAGCGGTGGCCGCTTTCATGACGCCATCAGCACTGTGCACGAGACCGCCGCCCTCCTTCATCAGGGAGCTACGTACTCGAAGGCGAACAACCCCGCCGTCGTCCCCGCGAACAAGGCTCGACCGTCCGCGGACCAGGAACACGACCACACGCCACAGTCGGTGCGCATCATGGTCAGGACCTCGCCGCTCGAGGGGACGTGGATCCGTACGGTCTCATCCGCGCCGCCGGTGGCGAGGCAGGACCCGTCGGGGCTGAAGGCCACCGCTCGCACCGGCCCGCGGTGACCCTTCAGCATGCGCACCATGGCCCCGGTGGACGGGTCCCAGAGCCGCACCATCGTATCACTGCTGCCGGTGGCCAGAAACAAGCCGTCCGGGCTGAATGCCACCGAGTGCAGCTGGTCGGCGCGTCCCCGCAGGGTGCGAACCGTCTCGCCGGTGGCCATGTCCCACAACCGCAGTGTCTTGTCGCTACTGCTGGTCGCCAGACGGGCGCCGTCCGGGCTGAACGCCACCGCCAGCACCGCGCCCTGGTGTCCGCGCAGGGTGCGTGCGACCTCGCCGGTGACGGGGTCCCAGAGCGGCACAGCGGTGTCGCGATTGCTGCTGGCGACGCAGGAGCCGTCCGGGCTGGATACGACCGCGTACAACTGGTCGGTGCGGCCGGTCAGCGCTACCGGTGTGCCGCTGGACGTCGGGTCCCACGCCAGGGCGATGCGATCGTTTCCGCCGGTGACAAGGCGGGTGCCGTCCGGGCCGAAAGCCACAGTGAGCACCGCCCCACGATGCCCGGTCAGGGTCTGCACCGCCTGGCCGGTGATGGTGTCCCAGATCCGCACCACGGCGCTCTGGCTGCCGGTGGCGAGACGGGAGCCGTCCGGGCTGAAGCCCGCCGCCCGCACCGCCCCGGACAGATCGTGTGCGCCCTCCACTCCGCCTGGCCCCCAGATCCGCAGTGTGCGGTCATTGCTACAGGTCAGCAGGCGGGAACCGTCAGGGGTGAACACCAGCGCGCGCACCGGCCCGCGGTGGCCGGTCAGCACGCGCGGCGCCCGGACACTGATGGCAGGCCGGTCTCCCGACCTGTGGTCGGGGCCGAGAGGCACGATGCCCCAGATCCGTGCGGTCGCGTCCGCACCGCCGCTGGCCAGGAGCGCGCCGTCCGGACTGAACGCCACTGCGGACACGAGGCCCCCGTGACCAGTCGCCGTGTGCAGCATCTCGCCGGTCGCCGGATCCCAGATCCGCACCGTCGTGTCGCTGCCGCCGGTGGCCAGGAGGGAGCCGTCCGGGCTGAACGTCACAGCGAGGACCGGCCCGTCGTGTCCCCTCACGGTATGCACTGCCTGGCCGGTGACCGCGTCCCAGATCCGTACGGTCGCATCACGGCCGCCGGTGGCCAGCAACCGGCCGTCGGGACTGAAGGCCACAGCGCGTACCGGCCCGTGGTGGCCGGTCAGAGTGTGAAGGGCCTCCCCAGTGGCGGAACTCCACATCCGCACAGTCGTGTCGCGGCTGCTCGTGGCGATACGCGCACCGTCCGGGCTGTACGCCACCGCGTGCACCGGCCCGCGGTGGCCGGTCAGAGTGCGCATCAGGGCAGGGTCAGGCAGGTCCGGAGGAGGCCAGCGATCGAGGAGGGCGGGGGTGCCGGCGGGAAGCGGGCGGGCGGGCCAGTGCGAAGCGCTGGTGATGCGGCTGCGCAGGACCGTGTCGAGGGCGTGGGGCGGGGTGGTGGGGGTGAGCAGGTGGGCGGCTTGGGCCAGTTGGCGGGCCAGGGGCTGGGCCGGAGATCCCAGGCGGTCGAGATCGCGCCAGGGTGCGGTGGGACCACGCTGATGCAGGCGCGTGCGGACCCACCGGAAATCCCCTGCGAGGGTGAGTGCCTGTGCGGAACGGCGAGCGTCGAGGAAGTGCTCGATGAGATGGTCCAGCAGGTAGCCGACGGTAACCCGCCACCATGGCACCGCTCCGTCCTCGGCTACAGGCAGGGAGGCCGCGATGGCGTCGAGCAGAGCGGCGTTCGCGGTGCTCAGCCCCGCGGGACCCAGTTCCCCACGCAGGTAGTCGCGTACCACGTCGTGGACGGTGACGGCTCCGCCCGCCACCGTGGTCTCGATGCCGAGCAGCGACAGGTCGGCCATCTGCTTGCACAGGGCGCGGGTGGCGGTCTCGTCGAGGTTGCCGGTGGCGTGCCACAGCGTCGCCACCAGGCGCACGGGCACGCTCTCGTCCTCGGCGAAAACCCCGAGTTCGTTGAAGCGCTGCTCGGCCTGCTCGTGCCGCAGGAGCGTCGAGGCGGCGCGGATGCTGGCCCGTACGGCGGTATTGCGCTGGTCAGGGTTGTTGAGGTCGAGGGTGCCGTCGGGGTCCTGGACGGCGGGACCGTCAGCGCGCAGCCGCCGCAGGAGCGTTCTGGCCGCGGCGGTGGGATCGGCTCCAGTGGCTGTCTGATCGGCGAGGAACTTGTTCGCGATGCCCAGCAACAGCGCCCATCGTCCCGTCGCCTCAACCAGTTCCTCCACCACCTCGCGCCGCGGTGGGGCGGGGAGGCGGTGGGTGAGCAAGAGCCGGGCCTGCTCCACCGTCATACGGTCGACTTCGATCCGCACTGCGGCGGCCGGGAGCACATCGGCCCTGCGCGTGGTCACCAACCGGACACAGGACCGCTCGGCACCCCGCAGGAACGGGGTGAGCTGCTCTCGTTCCCAAACGTCGTCGATGATCAGCAGGGTGCGCGGCCGCCCTGCGAGGAGCGTGCCGAGATGAGCTCCGGCGCGCTCAGGTTCCGAACCGCATTCGGTGGTGTCGCCGGTGATCAGGCGGGTTTCCTCCGCGACCTTCGCGGCGATGGCCGCACGGCCGCGCACCTCCCGACCCATGGTGATCAGGTGAACGCCGCCCGGGAACCGGCGCTGCACCGAACGCTGGGCGGCCACGTATCTCGCCAGACTGGTCTTGCCGAACCCGCCGGCCCCGTGCAACCCGGCTGTGATCGCCACCGGAGCGCTGTTCCCCCTGCGCCCAGTACGCCTTCGGACGGCCTTGATGACGGCGGCCGCTTCGTCTCTGTTCACCCACCACTCCGGCACCTCGGGCGGCGCCGGACGACGGGGCGCAGCCGACGGGGCGCCAGGGACCGCCCGCAAGGAGACCACCAGGGCGACCAGTCCCGCCGCCGAGCCGAAGACACTCGCCACCGGGTCGGCGACACCCCAGCCATCACGCACCGCCGTCACCAGCAGCCAGACCACGGCCGCCACGCACACTGCGATTACGGCACGTGTCCCCCAGCGTCCCCGTGAACCCATGGGACCTGATCATTCCCTCTGGCACCGGATTGGTGCCAGCCCCTCACCACCGGACGACTGGCGCCAAGAAGCGGCCCGCGCCACGTCTGCGCGACAGTTCCACAAGAACTCGCCGCGAGGCAGGGCCTCCAACAGGGTGCCCTGGAGCATCAAACGAGCTTCACGGCCGACCAGCCGCGACTACCAGGAGATGTCCGTTCTCAGATCCTCCAGATCCAGAAATCGCGTCGGCCGCCCGACAACAGTTCCCCCTCGACGACTCCTCATCGCCCCAACCAAGACAGCGAGGTTGGATCGCTGATGAGACGTCTGGCCGACCGCGCCTACGGGTGCGTGTCCGTGATCGCGATGACCTCGTCGAGGTGGTCCAGAGTGGCCTGCAGGTCGTCGACCTTGGCCTGGATGCGCTCGCGCTCGGCTCGCAGCATGGCTCGTTGCCCGGCGTCGGTGTGCCCGGAGTCCCAGCACGGCAGGAGTTCGGTGATCCTTCGGCTGGTGAGGCCGGCGGCGAACATCTGCTGGAAGAAGCGGACCAGGGGGACGGCGTCCTGCCGGTACAGGCGCTGGCCGGACGGGCTGCGCTCCGGGACGAGCAGCCCTTGCTGCTCGTAGTAGCGCACGGCGCGCACTGAGACGCCGGCACCTCGTGCCACCTCGCCGATGCGGATCAACCGCTCGGCTGCGGCCACTGTTTCAGTCACGGTGATTCCTCTCACCCTGGCC
>NZ_JBHUQX010000608.1:0-4096 GCF_042674225.1 Streptomyces sp. NPDC056948 | reverse complement strand
TTTCTTACACTCTAACCGCAGGACACGCGCAGGCTGCTGGACCTGGGCTGCGGCACCGGCATAGTGACCCGGCGGCTCGCGGCCGCCCGCGACGGCATGCGGGTGACCGGCGTGGACCTGGCCCTCGCGATGGCCCGGCAGGCCGCCGCCCGGCTGCCCGGCGCCGTCGTGCTCGCCGACAGCAGGCGGCTGCCCTTCCGGGACGGGGAGTTCGACGCCGTCAGCAGTGTGTGGCTGCTGCACCTGGCCGCCGGGCCCGCCGATGTGCGGACCATCGTCGGCGAGTGCGCCCGGGTGCTGCGGCCCGGCGGGGTCTACGTCACCACGGTCGACAAGGCCGCCTCCCACAACGTGGGCAGTGACATCGATGTCGTCCTGTCCTCCCGTCCGCCGAGCCCGGTCCGGGACGGGGAGGCGGACGTCGTGTCCCGCGCCGCCGGACACGGCCTGGTCCCGGCCGGGCAGGCCTGTTTCCGGGGCCACGGGCAGGGCCGCAGCCCCCGGCGTACGGTGGCCGACCTCAGACGCGGCTGGTTCGTCACCCTGCCGCCCGGCGACCCGCTCGCCGACGGCTTCGCCACCCGGCTGGCGGAACTCCCCGACCAGGACCGGCCACGCCCCGACCCGGTCTTCACACTCCGCGCCTTCAGAAAGCCGACGGACCCTCCGGCCGGGTGAGAAGTCGAAGTCGTGCGGGCCGCTCATGGCCGGTCTCCCGTGGTTCCCTCGGGCAGGGAGTCGGCCAGGTAGGCGTCGAGGTCGGGGGTGGCGGGGGTGAGCATGTGGCGTACCCAGGCGTCGCGTTCGTGCAGGATCGGCGGCAGCTCCCAGACGCAGCCGATCCACGGCTTGCCGGGCGCCACGAAGTGGGTGGGGTCGTTGTCCGGGCAGCCGAGGGCGGGCTGGCCCGCCGCCGCGCCCCCGAAGTGCAGGACGTTGTCCCACACCCAGCTGTAGGCGTTCAGATAGGCACCGTCGTCACCGCCCCGGTGCAGGACGACGAACGTCGCCGGCGGAGTGCCGTCCGGCTTCGGCAGCAGCGTGGGCAGGAAGCGGTAGGCGGTCTCCTCCACCTCGGGTGCGATGCCCGCCGGGTCGGCGGTCACGTGGTAGCGCTTGACCCACCGTCCCGCCACCTCGACGGGCGGCGGCACGGTCAGGTGTTTCTCCGTGAAGGGCATGGCGGGACGCTAAGGCCGGTCCACTGCCATCCTGTGTCAGTGAAGTCCAGCCGACTCGTCTCGATCCTCCTGCTGCTCCAGACCCGCGGCCGGATGACCGCCGCCCGGCTCGCCGAGGAGCTGGAGGTGTCGGTGCGGACGGTGTACCGGGACGTGGAGGCGCTGGGCGCCGCCGGGATCCCGCTGTACGGCGACGCGGGCCACGCCGGCGGCTACCGCCTCCTGGACGGCTACCGCACGCGTCTGACCGGACTCACCGCGGGCGAGGCCGAGGCGCTCTTCCTCGCGGGCGCCCCCGCCGCAGCCGCCCAGCTCGGCCTCGGCTCGGTCCTGGCCGCCGCCCAGCTCAAGGTGCGTGCCGCCCTGCCGGCGGAGCTGCGCGCCCATGCCGACCGGATCAGCGGCCGCTTCCACCTGGACGCCCCCGGCTGGTACACGGACGCCGACGACACCCCGTACCTCCCTGCCGTCGCCGACGCCGTCTGGAGCAGCCGTGTGCTGCACGTCCGGTACCGCCGCTGGCGCGAGCCCACCGACGTGGAGCGCCGCCTGGAGCCGTACGGGCTGGTGCTGAAGGCGGGGCGCTGGTACGTCGTCGCCGGGCCGGGACCGCGGACCTTCCGCGTCGACCAGATCCTCGAACTCGCCACCGGTGAAGAGGAGTTCACCCGACCCGGCGACTTCGACCTGGCCGCGTACTGGGCGGCGTACCAGCGCGACTTCCACGACCGGCTGCACCGCGGCGAGGCGGTGGTGCGACTGGCCCCGGGGACGACGCTCACCGGCCCGGCGGGGGAGGCGGTCCGCCGTGACGGACGTACGGACGGGGACGGCTGGACGCGTGCCACGGTCCCCATCGAGTCCGTCGAGCACGCCCACGCCGAGTTCCTGCGCCTCGGCACGGGCATCGAGGTGCTGGCCCCGGACGAACTGCGCTCGCGCATCGCGCGGACCGTCGCCGAACTGGCCGAGCGGTACGGCAACTCCCGTGCCCCCGGCGGCGACTGAGAGGCGGAACCCGCCCGTCCTCCCAGGAGGTCCGTCACGTGAAGCACCCCCACAGGCACCGCAGACGCCGTGTGCTCCTCCCGGTGGCCCTGGCCACGGCGGCGCTCGTCGGCGCCGGCCTGACCACGTTCGCCACCGACGACGCCGCCGAGGCCGCCACCGCCCGTCAGGTCGAGAAGCTCGACCGGGGCGTGGTCAGCGTCCACACCGGCAGCGGCAACCTGGTGAGCTGGCGCTGGCTCGGCACCGACCCGGACAACGTCTCCTTCAACGTCTACCGGGCCGGCACGAAGGTCAACTCCATGCCGGTCACCGGCTCCACGAACTACTTCCACTCCGGTGCGCCCGCCCAGGCCGACTACACCGTCCGAGCGGTCGTGAACGGCACGGAACAGGGCGACTCGGTGCACGCGGTCCAGTTCCGCACCGGCTACAAGGACATCCCGATCTCCCCGCCCGCCGGCGGCACAGCACCGGGCAACTCGGCGTACACCTACGAGGCCAACGACGCCTCCCTCGGCGACCTCGACGGCGACGGCGCCCTGGACATCGTCCTGAAGTGGCAGCCCACCAACGCCAAGGACAACTCCCAGTCCGGCTACACCGGCAACACCATCGTCGACGGCCTCAAGCTCGACGGCACCCGGCTGTGGCGTGTCGACCTGGGCCGCAACATCCGCTCCGGCGCGCACTACACGCAGTTCCAGGTGTACGACTACGACGGCGACGGCAAGGCCGAGGTCGCCATGAAGACCGCCGACGGCACCAAGGACGGCACCGGCGCGGTCATCGGCAGCTCCTCGGCCGACCACCGCAACTCCAGCGGGTACGTGCTGGCCGGGCCCGAGTTCCTGACCATGTTCAACGGCTCGACGGGCAAGGCGATGCAGAGCGTCGACTACGTCCCGGCCCGCGGCACCGTCTCCTCCTGGGGCGACTCCTACGGCAACCGCGTCGACCGCTTCCTCGCGGGCACGGCGTACCTGGACGGCTCACGCCCCTCCCTGATCATGGCGCGCGGCTACTACACCCGCACGGTGATCGCCGCCTGGGACTGGCGGAACGGCTCCTTCACCCGCCGCTGGACCTTCGACACCAACTCCTCCACCAACAGCGGCAAGGGATACGACGGCCAGGGCAACCACAGCCTGTCCGTCGCGGACGTCGACGCGGACGGCAAGGACGAGATCGTCTACGGCGCGATGACCGTGGACGACAACGGCAACGGACTCTGGACCACGAAGACGGGCCATGGCGACGCCGGCCATGTCGGCGACCTGAACCCGTCCCGCGCGGGCCTGGAGTACTTCAAGGTCTCGGAGAGCACCAGCCAGCCCGGCTCCTGGATGGCCGACGCCCGCACCGGCGCGATCCTCTGGAAGACCGCCTCCGGCGCCGACAACGGCCGCGGGGTCGCCGCCGACATCTACGCGGGCAGCGCGGGCGCCGAGTCCTGGTCCGCCTCCGACACCACCCTGCGCTCGGCGACCGGCGCCTCCCTCGGCCGGGAACCCTCCAGCATCAACTTCCTGTCCTGGTGGGACGGCGACCCCGTCCGCGAACTCCTCGACGGCACCCGCATCCACAAGTACGGCACGTCGGGCGACACCCGCCTGCTGACCGGATCCGGCGTCTCCTCCAACAACGGCACCAAGTCCACGCCCGTCCTGTCCGGCGACATCCTCGGCGACTGGCGCGAGGAGGTCGTCTGGCGCACCGGCGACAACACGGCCCTGCGCGTCTACTCGACCCCGCACGAGACGAACACGAAGATCACGACCCTGCTCCACGACACGCAGTACCGCACGGCCCTGGCCTGGCAGAACACGGCCTACAACCAGCCCCCGCACCCGAGCTTCTTCCTCGGCAACGCCATGCCGACGGCTCCGAGGCCGACGGTCTACACC
>NZ_JBHUQX010000607.1:0-4097 GCF_042674225.1 Streptomyces sp. NPDC056948 | reverse complement strand
GCATTCTGCCCCACCGGGCCCCTGCGCGGGCGGGTCACGCCCCTTTCGCCCGGTAACGGCGCATCTTCGCGCGGGCCCCGCAGACCTGCATCGAGCACCAGCGGCCGCGGCCTGCCGGGCTGCGGTCGTAGTAGGCCCAGTGGCAGTCGGGGGCCTCGCAGGCCTTGAGGCGGGTCCAGGTGCCGGCGACCAGGGACTCGGCGACGGCGGCGGCCACGCGGGCGTGCAGGGAGTGGTCGCCGGCGGGGGTCAGGGCGGCCGAGCCGTCCGTCGCGTCGACCGTGAGGATGAGCGGGGCCTGGGCCAGGAGTTCGCCGAGCGGGGGCGCCTCGCGGTGCGGCGGGTGGCCGGCGTGAGCGAGGAGGGTCGCGCGCAGGGACTCACGCAGGGCGCGGGCCCGGTCCGTCTCGTCCGGTGTGATCCCGAAGCGTGCCCGGCCCTCGGGCGAGTCCAGCGTGTCGGCGCCCGACTCGATGTCCAGCGTGTTCACCAGGGCCTCGACCAGGGCCAGGCCGCCGGGCGCGGGCGATCTCTCCGTCATGGCTGGACCGTACCTCTCGCTTTTTCTCTTGCGAGGTTACCGCCAATGGGGGAGCATGCAGTAACGGTTACTGGTTACCCGATTCTGAAGGTAACAGCGACTTCGAGGAGGAAGTCATGGCTCTCGCCAAGCTGGGTGTCGTCGTCCTGGACTGTCCCGACCCGCGCGCACTCGCCGGTTTCTACGCCGAGGTGCTCGGCGGCACGCCGGAGGTCGCGTCCGACGGGCAGGACGAGTGGGTCGATCTGAAGGTGCCGGGCGGTACACCGCTGGCCTTCCAGGCCGCTCCCGGGTTCGTACCGCCGACATGGCCGTCGCCCGACCACTCGCAGCAGTTCCACCTCGACCTGGACGTGGAGGACCTGGACGCCGCCGAGAAGGGCGTGCTGGCGCTCGGCGCCAAGCCGCTGGACACCGAGGACCGCTCCCGGACCTTCCGGGTTTACGCCGACCCTGCCGGGCACCCGTTCTGCCTCTGCGCCGGCTGACACCGGGAGGCCTCATGTCCGCCGTGGCTCAATTCCGTTCCGTGGTCGTCGACTGCCCCGACCCGCGCGAGCTGGCCCGCTTCTACGCGGGGGTCGGCGGCGGCACCCCCGAGGACGACAACCCCGACTGGGTGGTGCTGCGCCTCCCCGGCGGGCCCCGGCTCGCCTTCCAGCGCTCGCCCGGGTACACCCCGCCGGAGTGGCCCCGGTCCGACCGCGACGCCCAGCAGTTCCACCTGGACTTCGACGGTGGTGCGACCTGGGAGGAGATCGACGTGGCCGAGGAGCGGGTGCTGGCGCTGGGAGCGCGGCTGCTGGACAAGGAGGACGACAGGAGGAAGGACTTCCGGGTCTACGCGGACCCGGTGGGGCACCCGTTCTGCCTCTGCCGGATCGCGCCCGAGTGATCCGGCAGAGGAGGCAGGACTGCGGGAGGGCAGGACGGCGGGACGGCGGGACTGTTACCCGTCGAGCTCCGAGATCGTCGCCTTCGACGGCGCGCGACGCTGCTGGGCTGCGCGCGCGGTGAAGTCGGCCCCGCGCAGGACGCGCTGGATGTTGCCCCAGGTCAGAAGGGCGACATCGCCCTCGTCCCAGCCGCGCCGCAGCAGCTCCGCGATCAGCCGCGGATAGCAGGAGACGTCGCCGAGTTCCTGCGGATGGGCCGAACCGGAGTCGTAGGTGCCGGACAGTCCGACGCACTGCGCTCCGGCCACGGCACGGATGTGGTCGAGGTGATCGGCGACATCACGGACGGTCGGGCCGGTCTGCTCGGCCGTCAGCGGTACCAGGCACAGCCCCTTGGCGGCGCCCAGCTCCGCCAGCAGGTCGTCGGGGAGGTTGACCGGGTGGGGGCGGATCGCGCGGGCCGCGGAGCGGCTGAACAGCACGGGTGCCCGGGAGAGGCTCAGCACACGGCGGACGGTCTGCTCCGGGGCGCCGGAGAGGTCCGCGATGACACCGAGCCGGTTCATCTCGCGCACGACTTCCTCGCCGAACCGGGTCAGCCCCGCGTCGCTCGCCCAGGACACACCGGTCAGCGTCAGGGCCCGCAGGCCGAGGAGATGAAGCTGGCGCAGGGTGCCCAGCGAGTCGCCCACGGCCGAGGCCCCGGCGGGACCGAGGAGCACGGCGACACGGCCGCAGTTGCGGGCGTCGGCGACCTGCCCGGCCGTACAGGCGGGCCGCAGGCCCTCGTCGCAGGTGCGGACGATGGACTTCGCCAAATCGAGCTGCTCCAGGGTGGCGCCGACGGCACGGTCACCGTCGAGGCCCTCGGGCAGGTGCAACGACCAGAACAGCGCGCCCACGTGGCCGCTGCGCAGCCGGGGCACGTCCGTGTCGACGGTGCTCTCGCCGTCCTCGAGGTCGTAGTAGGACAGGCGCTTGAGCGCCCAGGGCAGTCCGTTGTACCCGTCGGCGACGGGGTGGGCGGCGAGGATGGCATGGGCCCGGGTCAGGGGCGCGTCGTCCGGATCGGAGACGGGCTCGTAGGGCTCCGCCGCGACGACGCCCTCATCGGGGTACGGCTCGGCCAGATCGTCGAACTCGCCGGTCGCGGCGGTGGGGCGCAGGTCGTGCTGGAGATCTGCCATGGCGGCTCCGTACGGTGCTCGTGACGTACGGTCACCGTCGCACGGGGCGCAGGGCTGTTCCTGGTGAGCGGGGCGTTCGGAGTACGGCCCCGGCCCGACGGGCGGGCGCTCAGGGCAGCCGGGCCGCGTCGATCACCTCGTCCAGGGTGTCCCGGGAGCGGACCAGGTCGGCGATCATCCGGTCGATGCGGGCGCGCTCGGCGGTGAGGTTGGCGACCAGGGTCGGGGTGGCGCGGGCCGAGGGGCCACCGTCCGCGTCCCGCATGCACGGCAGGAGCTGGACGATCTTCTCGCTGCACAGGCCCGCCGCGAACAGCTCCTGGATGCGGATGACCCGGTCCACGGCCGCCTCCGGGTACTCCCGGTGCCCGCCGGGCGTCCGCTCGGCGGAGAGCATGCCCTGCTTCTCGTAGTAGCGCAGCGACCGCTCGCTCACGTTGGTACGCCGGGCCAGTTCACCGATCCGCACGTCCACTCCCGCACTTGATTCTGACATCAGTGTCAGGTTCTAGCGTAAGGGCATGACGCAGCACACGACAGCACTCTTCGACCCGGCTCGTCTCCCCGGGCTGGACCTGCCCAACCGTCTGGTGATGGCGCCCCTGACCCGCAACCGGGCCGAGGCCGACGGCACCCCGACCCCGCTGATGGCCACGTACTACGCCCAGCGCGCCTCGGCCGGGCTGATCATCGCCGAGGCCTCGACACCGAACCCGGTCGGGCAGACGTATCCGAACATCACCGCCGTCCACAGCCCGGCGCACGTGGCCGGCTGGCAGCAGGTCACGGACGCCGTACGGGACGCGGGCGGGCGGATGTTCCTGCAGCTCCAGCACGGCGGGCGGGTCGGCCACCCGGCGACCAGCGGGCTGACCCCGGTCGCGCCCTCGCCCCTCGCGCTCCCCGAGACGATCTTCACGCCTGAGGGCCACCGGCCGGCCGTGGTGCCGAGGGAGATGACCGCCGAGGACATCCGCACCACCGTCGCCGACTTCGCGAAGGCCGCCCGCAACGCGGTCGAGGCGGGTTTCGAGGGGGTGGAGGTGCACTCGGCCAACGGCCACCTCCTGCACCAGTTCCTGGCCGCGAACACCAACCTGCGCACCGACGGCTACGGCGGACCGGTCGCGGCCCGGATCCGGTTCACGGCCGAGGTGACCGAGGCCGTGGCCGCCGAGATCGGCGCCGAGCGCGTGGGACTCAGGGTCTCCCCCGGCAACACCGTCAACGGCATCGCGGAGGGCGAGACCGAGGAGCTCTACCCGGCGCTCGTCGAGCGCCTCGGCGGGCTGGGGCTCGCCTATCTGCACCTGGGGTACGCCGACCCGGAGACCCCGGTGTTCCGGCGGGTGCGCGCCGCATGGCCCGGGGTGCTCATCGCCAACCCGGTGCTGAAGGAGATCACCACCGAGGGTGTGCACCGGGCGTCCGAGGCGCTGCTGGCGGCCGGGGCGGACCTGATCGCCCTCGGCC
>NZ_JBHUQX010000606.1:0-4121 GCF_042674225.1 Streptomyces sp. NPDC056948 | reverse complement strand
GGCCGCACCGGCGGACGGTGCGGCCCGAAGGCGTTGCGCGGCCCGGCCGCCCGGGCGGTCAGGTGAGGGAGAGACCGCCGTCGACCGGGACGACCGCGCCCGTCATGTAGCGGCCCTCGGGGTCGGCCAGCGCGGTGATCCACCAGGCGACGTCGTCGGGCGTGGCCACCCGTCCGAGCGGGATCCGCTCGGCGAGCTGTCCCAGGAACCCCTGGTACTGCTCGGCGGACATGCCGACGCGCTCACCGATGCCGGTGTCGGTCACGCCCGGGGCCACCGACACCACCCGGATACCGCGCGGCGCCAGCTCGACGGCCCAGGTGCGGGTGAAGTGGTTCAGCGCCGCCTTCGTCGCCCAGTAGACCGAGTTGTCGGGGAACCCCTGGATGCCCAGCGAGCCGGCCGAGCTGACGTTGACGATGGTGCCGCCGGTCGCCTCCAGGGCCTCCAGCGCGGCCTGTGCCACGAAGGCCGGGGCGATCAGGTTGACGGCGACCTGACGCTCGGTCGCGGCCCGGTCGAGTTTGGCGAGCGGCGCGAACGTGCCGGTCCCGGCGTTGTTGACCAGCACGTCCACCCGCCCGAACGCCCGCAGCGCCGTTTCCACCACCGTTTCGCCGGCCCCCGGCTCGGTGATGTCCGCCACCAGGGTGCGGATGGCGTCGTGGCCCTCGGCCGTCTCGTCGAGGGCGGCGGCGGTGCGGCCCACGACCAGGACACGGTCTCCCTGCCCGGCGAAGCGGCGGGCCGTCGCACGGCCGATTCCGGTGCCGCCACCAGTGATGATCACAGTCCTAGGAGTCATGCCGGGACGCTACTGACGAGGGCTCGAAGCCGGGTCGAGGTCAGCCCGCCGGCCGGTCGTCCCGGGTGATGTGCCGCTCCGCCACGAGCAGTTCGCCGTCCCGCCGGACCAGCCGGTCGCGCATCACGCAGGACAGTTCCAGGCGCGGGGCGCCGCCCCGCGGCGTGGCCAGGATCTGCACGTACGAGACGGTCTCGATCCCGGCACCGGTGCTCCGGGCGGTCGTCATGGTCACCCAGTGGCGGTGCGTCTCCCCGGCCGCGGCCCGCCCCTCGACCGCCGCCCGCGCGCCGGCGGCGATGCCGTCCCGGCCCCGGACGGGCTCCGTCATCGACGGGGCCTTGAAGACGGCGTCGGGCGTGAACGTGCCGGCCCACGCCTCGGCGGCACCGCCGTCGAGCAACTGCATGTGGCGGGCGTAGAACTGCTGGATGTCGGTGCTGTTCACGAACGGCCTCCCCTGCGACGGTCCCGCGTGTCGGTCCTCGACGCCCGACCCTGGCGCACCTCTGTCGCACCGCTGTCGAATCCCGCTCGAGGCGGCCGTGCGGTCGTCGAGCGGTCTTCCAATGCCTTCCGAGCGGCTGCGGCCAGGCTGGCTTGGTCGTCCAGGAGGTGACCGTGCGCATCATTGACCTGTCCTCGCCGGTGGACGCCGGCTCGTTCGAACCGGACCCCGTGGTCCACGAGGTGATGTCCCCACGCGAGGGCGCGCTGCACATGCGCGACGAGATGCGGCGCCACTTCGACATCGAGTTCGACCCCGACGACCTGCCGGACGGCGAGTTCCTCTCGCTGGACCGGCTGAGTCTGACCACCCACACCGGCACGCACGTCGACGCGCCCTCGCACTACGGCTCCCGGACGACGTACGGCACCGGCGTGCCCCGGCACATCGACGCGATGCCGCTGGAGTGGTTCCTCGCCCCCGGAGTCGTCCTGGACGTCCGGGGCCGCGAGGCCGGTGTGGTCGACGCGGCGGACCTGCGCAAGGAACTCGACCGGATCGGTTACACACTCGCCCCGTCCGACATCGTGCTCCTCAACACCGGAGCCTCCGCGTGGTCCGGCACGAGCCGGTACTTCACCGACTTCGTCGGTCTCGACGCGAGTGCCATCGCCTTCCTGCTCGACGCGGGCATCCGGGTGGTCGGCACCGACGCGTTCAGCCTGGACGCGCCGTTCACCACGATCATCGCCGAGTACCGGCGGACCGGGGACCCCGCCGTGCTCTGGCCGGCCCATGTCGCCGGACGCCACCGGGAGTACTGCCAGATCGAGCGGCTCGCGGGCCTCGAGGAGCTGCCCGCACCGTACGGCTTCCAGGTGGCCTGCTTCCCGGTGAAGATCGCCGGCGCCGGGGCCGGCTGGGCGCGCGCGGTCGCCCTCGTCGACGACCAGGCCCCCCTGACCAGCCCCTGACCCGAGGAGAAACCATGTACAGCACCGACCTCGCCGAGGTCTACGAGACGGTGTACCGCAGCCGGGGCAAGGACTGGGCGGCGGAGGCCGAGGACATCGCGGCCGTGGCACGCGGGCACGCCCCGGGCGCCGACACGCTGCTCGACGTGGCCTGTGGCACCGCCGCCCATCTCGGCCCCTTCAGCAAGCTCTTCGCCACGGCGGAGGGCCTGGAGATCGCGGCGCCGATGCGTGATCTGGCGCTCGAGCGGTGGCCCGGCCTGACCATCCACGAGGGCGACATGCGCGACTTCGACCTCGGCCGCCGGTACTCCGTCGTCACCTGCATGTTCTGTGCCATCGGCTATCTGGGCAGCGTCGAGGAGATGCGCTCCGCCGTGGCCTCGATGGCCCGTCACCTCGAACCGGGCGGCGCGCTGGTCATCGAACCCTGGTGGTTCCCCGAGCAGTTCAAGGAGGGGTTCGTGGCCGGGGACCTGGCCCGCGAGGGAGATCGGACCGTCGCCCGGATCTCCCACTCCACCCTCCAGGGACGCGCGACCCGGATGGAGGTCCAATTCCTCGTCGGCGAGCCGTCGGGTATCCGGACCTTCACCGAGATCGACGTACTGACCCTGTTCACGCGTGAGGAGTACGAGCAGGCGTTCAAGGACGCCGGCTGCTCCGTCACGTACCAGCCGGGCCCGCCGACCGGCCGCGGCCTCTTCACCGGAGTCAAGGAGCGGGAGGTGTCCGGGCGATGACCACCTACGTCTGGGACTATCTGCGGGAGTACGCCGAGGAGCGTGAGGAACTCCTCGACGCCGTCGACACGGTGTTCCAGTCCGGTCAGCTCGTCCTCGGACAGAGCGTCTCCGGCTTCGAGCAGGAGTTCGCCGCCTACCACGGGCAGCCGCACTGCGTCGGCGTCGACAACGGCACCAACGCCATAGTCCTCGGCCTCCAGGCGCTCGGCGTGAAACCGGGCGACGACGTGCTCACGGTGTCCAACACGGCCGCCCCCACGGTCCTGGCCATCGACGCCGTGGGAGCCCGGCCGGTCTTCGTCGACGTGCGCGAGGAGGACTACCTCATGCGCACCGACCTGCTCGAGGACGCGCTCACCGAGCGGACCACGGCGATCGTGCCGGTGCACCTGTACGGGCAGTGCGTCGACATGGCCGCGGTGACCGCCTTCGCGGAGCGCCACGGCCTGAAGGTCCTGGAGGACTGCGCCCAGGCCCACGGCGCCCGCCACCACGGCCGGCTCGCCGGGACCATGGGCGACGCCGCGGCCTTCTCCTTCTACCCGACGAAGGTCCTCGGGGCGTACGGCGACGGCGGCGCGGTGGTCACCCACGACGCCGGCACGGACGGGGAGCTGCGCCGGCTGCGCTACTACGGCATGGAGGACAGGTACTACGTTGTCCAGACCCCCGGGCACAACAGCCGCCTCGACGAGGTCCAGGCCGAGATCCTCCGCCGCAAGCTACGGCGCCTCGACAGCTACGTCGAGGGCCGGCGGCGCGTGGCACGACGCTATGCGGAGGGGCTGGGGGACACCGGCCTGGTCCTGCCCGCGAACGCGGTGGGCAATGATCACGTCCACTACGTCCACGTGGTCCGCCACCCCGAGCGGGACCGGATCATCGAGCGGCTCAAGGCGTACGACATCGAGCTGAACATCAGCTACCCCTGGCCGGTGCACACGATGTCCGGCTTCGCGCACCTCGGCTACCACGAGGGCGATCTGCCGGTGACCGAGCGGCTGGCGAAGGAGATCTTCTCGCTGCCGATGTACCCCTCGCTGCCGCGGCACGTCCAGGAGAAGGTGATCGAGGCGCTGCGCGAGGTGATCGCCGGCCTGTGACGCCGTGCCCTGTGCGAACGCCGTGTCCCGGTGAGGCGGTCCGCC
>NZ_JBHUQX010000605.1:0-4157 GCF_042674225.1 Streptomyces sp. NPDC056948 | reverse complement strand
GCGCCCCCCTCCACGGGGGGCGCGGCGGTGTCGTGACGGGTGGCCATACGGGTCACTGATCCAGCTTGTTGTCGATGGTCTTGACCGCGGACTCCCAGGCCTCCTTGGCCGACTTGCCCTTCGTCACCAGGATCACGCCGTTGTCCGACAGGCCCTGCATGATGATCTGGTCCTTCGGGCCGATCACCTGGACCGGGGCGGCCTTGGCGGCCTCCGCGAAGATCGGGCCGATCTCCTGCTTACCCGTCATCTCGTTCGTGGCGCCCGTCACTTCGGGCATCGTGTAGGAGGACGGGGCGCTCGGGAAGCTGGCCTGCACCTTGAACAGCTTCGCCTGCTGCTCCGGCGCGGTCAGCCAGGCCACGAACTTCTGGGCCTCCTTCACGTGCTTGCCGCTCTTCGGCACGGTGAGGAAGGTGCCGCCCCAGTTGCCGCCCTTGGGCGCCTCGGCCACGGCCCACTTGCCGGCCGCGTCAGGCTTCGCGTTGCCCTTGATCGTGCCCAGCATCCACGGCGGGCAGGCGATCGTGGCGAACTTGTTGTTGGCGATCGTGGAGTTCCAGGACGGCTGGAACTGCGTCTGCGACTGCACCAGGCCCTTCTCGGCGGCCTCGGAGGTCAGGTCGAAGGCGGCCTTCACGGCAGGGTTGGTCTTGTAGATGACCTTGCCGGAGGAGTCGTAGAACTTCTCCTTCTCGCTGCCCAGGATCGCGTTGATCAGACCGCCGGGGGAGTCCATGAAGAAGGTGCCGTCGGGAGCCTTCGACTTGTAGCGCTCGCCGACGTCGACGAGCTTGGCCCAGTCACCGGCCCACAGCTTGCCGACCTCGGCCGGGTCGGTGGGCAGACCGGCCTGCTTGAAGAGGTCCGTGCGGTAACAGATCGCCATCGGACCGACGTCGGTGCCGAGCCCGACCGTCTTGCCGTCCTTCGTCGTGGCCTGCTGCCACTTCCAGTCCAGCCAGTTGCTCTTGCTCACGCCCGAGATCTTGGACATGTCCTCGAGCTTGTCGGCCTGGGTGGCCGTGACCTCGGCGATGTTGGCGACTTCGACGGCCTGGACGTCCAGCAGACCGCTGTTGGTGGTGAGGTGGTTCAGCAGCGCCGGGTAGTAGTTCTCGTTCCGCTCGACGACGTTCTGAGCGATCTTGATCTTCGGGTTGAGCTTCTCGTACTCGTCGTAGAGGCCGGCTTCCTTGAAGCCCATGGTGCCGAAGAGGCCCACCGAGATCGTGGTCTTGCCGCTGCTGTCGCCGGACGAGGAGCCGGAACTGTCGTCGCCGCCGTCGTCGGCACAGCCGGCCAGCAGCCCGGCGCCCAGCGACGCGACGGCCGCGACGACCATCGCCTTGCGGGCGGTTCGGATGCGTGCTCGCATGTCGTCCTCCTGTTGCCCTGACGTGCCGACCCCCCGGCCAACTGCATTGTTGGACCCGTTTTTACTCGCTTCGGCTCGGGCGGGGAACGTGCGGGTTGTGTATGTGTCAGGTACTGTGGGAGCGCTCCCACCAGTGATGTGTTGAAGGTTCGCGGGTCGGGGCGGGGGTGTCAAGGGACCGGACAGGGAGAGATGCGTTCAGTTATCGGGCCGTTAACTGGACCCGGCCCGAGGCCCGTTGCGGCCCGGGCCGGCGGTATCGAGCCGGTCGGACCGGCTCGTCGGGCCCAAGCGGAAGGCCGGGGGTGACAAGCCCTCGGTGGCGGTCATCAGAGCCGACGAGCCTGTTAAATTCCAGGCCAGCCGCAGAGTGCGGGTGTGGACGGGAAGGCGGAGCCCATGGCAAGCCACGGAGCGCGGGGCCGAAGCGGTGGCCGGCCCACCCTCGAAGAGGTGGCGGCGCGCGCCGGTGTCGGCCGCGGCACCGTCTCCCGGGTGATCAACGGCTCACCCCGGGTCAGCGACGCGACCCGCGCGGCCGTCGAGGCGGCGGTCGCGGAGCTCGGATACGTCCCGAACACCGCCGCGCGAGCCCTGGCGGCGAACCGTACGGACGCGATCGCGCTGGTCGTCCCCGAGCCGGAGACCCGGTTCTTCGCGGAGCCGTACTTCTCGGACATGCTCAAGGGCGTCGGGACGGCGCTCTCCGAGACGGAGATGCAACTCCTGCTGATCTTCGCGGGCAGCGACCGTGAACGCCGCCGCCTCGCCCAGTACTTGGCGGCCCACCGGGTGGACGGCGTCCTGCTGGTCTCCGTGCACGCGGACGACCCGCTGCCCGACCTGCTGGCCCAGCTCGAGATACCGGCGGTGATCAGCGGCCCGCGTTCGTCAGCGGAGACGCTCCCGTCGGTCGACTCGGACAACTACGGCGGCGCCCGCCAAGCCGTCGAGCACCTGCTGTCCGGTGGCCGCCGCCAGATAGCCCACATCACCGGACACCTCGACGTCTACGGTGCCCAGCGCCGTATCGACGGCTACCGGGAGGCCCTGAGCGACGCGGGCCACGAGGCGGACGAGGCGCTGATCGAGGCGGGCGACTTCACGGAGGAGGGTGGCCGTCGCGCCATGGCGGCCCTGCTGGAGCGCCGCCCCACCCTGGACGCGGTCTTCGCCGCCTCCGACGTCACCGCGGCCGGTGCCCGCCAGGCCCTGCGCGAGGCGGGCCGCCGCATCCCCGACGACGTGGCGCTCGTCGGCTACGACGACTCCGCGATCGCCCGCCACATGGAGCCGCCCCTCACCAGCGTCCGCCAGCCCATCGAGGAGATGGGCCACAGCATGATCGACCTCCTCCTCACGGAGATCGCCGACCGCCGCCCCTCGGCCTCCCGTGGTCTGGAGCGACGCCAGATGGTCCTGGCCACGGAGCTGGTGCCCCGGTCGTCGTCGTGACGGGGGTTTCCGCGGACAGGACTCCGGCCGCGGGAGTCACGTCCTGACCGGTGCCGGCCGCCGGAGCAGATAGGCGGCCGCCGTCGAGACCAGGACGGCCATGCACGCGATGAACACCAGGCCCGCCCCCTCCAGGCCGATCGGGCCGGTCAGCAGGCCTACGCCGATCACCGGGACCGAGATGCCCGCGTAGGCCACCACGAACAGGGTCGAGATCACCGCGGCGCGCTGGTGTTCGGGCGAGGCCCCGGCCACCTCGGACAGCGCGCCGCGGAACGCCAGCCCCTGCCCGGCCCCGCCGATGAGCGCGCTCAGCACCACCAGCGCCATCAGGTCCCACCGCAGCGCGCCCGCGAGCAGGGCGAGCCCGGCGAGGAGCCCGGCGCAGCCCAGGGGGAGGGAGCGCCGTACACCGACCCGGCCGACCGCGAGTTGGCCGGCGGTCGAGGCGAAGAAGGCCAGCGCGACGATCAGCCCGCTCACGGCGTGGTCGGTCACGCCCAGGGACTCGGCGAGGAACTCCGGGCTGACCGACGTGAACACCCCGAACAGCGCGAACCCCACGAAGGAGGCGGTCGCCGCGGGTCCGAACACCGCCCGCACCCGCGGGGGCAGGGCGGGCCGCTCGGGCCGTACGGTGCGCGGCGGCCGCCGCTCCCGCACGGTCTCCGCGAGCCGCAGCAGGACGGCGGCGGAGGTGGCCACCAGGACGAGGTGCGTGACGAACGGCAGATACAGCGGCCAGGGGGCGTACTGCGCGAGCACCCCGGACAGCAGCGGACCGCAGCCCAGTCCGCCCATGTTGGCGGCGGTCGCCACGAACGTGGCCCGGGAGGCACCGCCCTCGGGCGCCAGCTCCATCACGTACGCGGTGGCCGCGCCGGTGAACAGCCCGGCGGACAGTCCCGACAGCAGCCGCCCCGCGTACAGCCAGCCGAGCCCGGTGGCGCACAGGAAACAGACGGCGCTCGCCGCGGCGAGGCCCAGGCCGCACAGCAGCACCGGGCGTCTGCCCACGGTGTCCGAGGCGTTGCCGACCAGCAGCAGCACGCCGATGACCCCGAAGGCGTACAGGGCGTACACCACGGTCACCGTCAGCTCGGAGAACCCGAACTTGTCCTGGTAGAGGGGGTAGAGAGGGGTCGGCAGCGTGGTGCCGGCCATGCAGACGGCGAACACGACCCCGCTGAGCACACACGCGCGCCACCCTCGGCGTCCACCGTCCATGCCGCGACGGTAGCCCCGCCTGCCGTGTCGCCCCGGAGAGGCGCGCAAAAAGCTTCAGCCGGTGGCTTCATCGAAGCCACCGGCTGATTACTCAGGG
>NZ_JBHUQX010000604.1:0-4186 GCF_042674225.1 Streptomyces sp. NPDC056948 | reverse complement strand
CGTGACGTACGGCCGGCTTACGCCAGCAGCGCCGGGATCGTCGCCTCGTGCGTCTCGCGCAGCTCGGACAGGGGGAGCGCGAACTCGCCCTGGACGTCCACCGAGTCACCGTCGACGACACCGATGCGGGTGGCCGGGAGGCCCCGCGCACCGCACATGTCGTTGAAGCGGAGCTCCTCCGAACGCGGCACGGCCACGACCGCGCGGCCCGCCGACTCCGAGAAGAGGAAGGTGAAGGCGTCCAGACCGTCCGGGACGATCAGGCGGGCGCCGATGCCGCCCAGCAGCGCCGACTCGACGACCGCCTGGATCAGACCGCCGTCGGACAGGTCGTGCGCCGAGTCGACCATGCCGTCGCGGGAGGCCGCGATCAGGATCTCGGCGAGCAGCCGCTCGCGCTCCAGGTCGACCTTGGGCGGCAGGCCGCCGAGGTGGTCGTGCACGACCTGGGACCAGGCCGACCCGCCGAACTCCTCACGCGTGTCGCCGAGGAGGTAGAGCAGCTGCCCCTCCTCCTGGAAGGCGACCGGCGTGCGGCGGGCCACGTCGTCGATCACGCCGAGGACCGCGACCACCGGGGTCGGGTGGATGGCGGCCTCGCCCGTCTGGTTGTAGAGGGAGACGTTGCCGCCGGTCACCGGGGTGCCGAGCTGCTGACAGGCGTCGGCCAGACCGCGCACGGCCTCCGCGAACTGCCACATCACCGCCGGGTCCTCGGGCGAGCCGAAGTTCAGGCAGTCGGAGACGGCGAGCGGCTTCGCGCCGGTCGTGGCGACGTTGCGGTACGCCTCCGCCAGCGCCAACTGGGCGCCGTGGTACGGGTCCAGCTTCGCGTACCGGCCGTTGCCGTCGGTCGCGAGGGCCACGCCGAGGCCGGACTCCTCGTCGATCCGGATCATGCCGGAGTCCTCGGGCTGGGCGAGGACCGTGTTGCCCTGCACGAAGTGGTCGTACTGCGAGGTGATCCAGGACTTGGAGGCCTGGTTCGGGGAGCCGACCAGCTTCAGGACCTGGTCCTTCAGCTCCTCGGCGGTCCGCGGCCGCGGCAGCTTGTTCGCGTCGTCCGCCTGGAGCGTGTCCTGCCAGGACGGGCGGGCGTACGGGCGCTCGTAGACCGGGCCCTCGTGCGCGACCGTGCGCGGGTCGACGTCGACGATCTTGCCGCCGTGCCAGTAGATCTCCAGGCGGTCGCCGTCGGTCACCTCACCGATGACGGTGGCGATGACGTCCCACTTCTCGCAGATCTCAAGGAAGCGGTCGACCTTCTCCGGCTCGACGACCGCGCACATGCGCTCCTGCGACTCGCTCATGAGGATTTCCTCGGGCGAGAGCGTCGAGTCGCGCAGCGGGACGTCGTCGAGGGTGACGCGCATGCCGCCGGAGCCGTTGGAGGCGAGCTCGGAGGTGGCGCAGGAGAGACCGGCGGCACCGAGGTCCTGGATGCCGACGACCAGCTTCTCCTGGAAGGCCTCCAGGGTGCACTCGATGAGGAGCTTCTCCTGGAAGGGGTCGCCGACCTGGACGGCCGGGCGCTTCGACGGCTTGGCGTCGTCGAAGGTCTCGGAGGCCAGGATCGAGGCGCCGCCGATGCCGTCACCGCCGGTCCGGGCCCCGTAGAGGATGACCTTGTTGCCGGTGCCGGAGGCCTTCGCGAGGTGGATGTCCTCGTGCCGCATCACACCGATGGCACCGGCGTTGACCAGCGGGTTGCCCTGGTAGCAGGAGTCGAAGACGACCTCGCCGCCGATGTTGGGCAGACCCAGGCAGTTGCCGTAGCCGCCGATGCCGGCGACGACACCCGGCAGCACACGCTTGGTGTCGGGGTGGTCGGCCGCGCCGAAGCGCAGCGGGTCGACGACGGCGACGGGCCGCGCGCCCATGGCGATGATGTCGCGGACGATGCCACCCACACCCGTGGCCGCGCCCTGGTAGGGCTCCACGTACGACGGGTGGTTGTGCGACTCGACCTTGAAGGTGACCGCGTAGCCCTGGCCGACGTCCACGACACCGGCGTTCTCGCCGATGCCGACGAGCAGCGCATCGCTCTGCGGGGCCTTCTCGCCGAACTGGCGCAGATGCACCTTCGACGACTTGTACGAGCAGTGCTCGGACCACATGACGGAGTACATGGCGAGCTCGGCCCCGGTGGGACGGCGGCCGAGGATCTCCACGACCCGCTCGTACTCGTCCTTCTTCAGGCCGAGTTCGGCCCAGGGCAGCTCGACGTCGGGGGTCTCGGCCGCGTGCTCGACCGTGTCCAGAGGCGTCCGGCTCATGCGTTGACCAGCTTCTTGAGGATCGAGGTGAAGAACGGCAGACCGTCGGTACGGCCGGTACCGATCAGCTGCTCGACGGCGTGCTCGGGGTGCGGCATGAGACCGACCACGTTTCCGGCCTCGTTGCTGACGCCGGCGATGTCCCGCTGGGAACCGTTGGGATTGAAGTCCAGGTACCGGAAGGCGACACGGCCCTCGGCCTCGAGCCGGTCGAGCGTGTACGCGTCGGCGACGTACTGCCCGTCGTTGTTCTTCAGCGGGATGTGGATCTCCTGGCCGGCCGTGTAGTCGGTGGTCCAGGAGGTCTCGGCGTTCTCCACCCGCAGCTTCTGGTCACGGCAGATGAAGTGCAGGTGGTCGTTGCGCAGCATCGTGCCCGGCAGCAGATGGGCCTCGGTGAGGATCTGGAAGCCGTTGCAGATACCGAGCACCGGCAGACCGGCCTTCGCCTGCTCCAGCAGGGGCTCCATCACCGGCGAGAAACGGGCGATGGCCCCGGCGCGCAGATAGTCGCCATAGGAGAAACCACCGCACAGCACCACGGCGTCGACCTGCTTGAGGTCCTTGTCCTTGTGCCACAGGGCGACCGGCTCTGCGCCCGCGACCCGGATCGCGCGCTGCGTGTCCCGGTCGTCCAGACTGCCGGGAAAAGTGACGACGCCAATACGAGCGGTCACTTCACGGCCTCCGCGACTTCCTCGACCCGGACGGTGAAGTCCTCGATCACGGTGTTCGCGAGGAAGGACTCCGCAAGATCGTGAATGCGGGCGAGGGCGGCCTCGTCGACCGGCCCGTCAACTTCCAGTTCGAAACGCTTTCCCTGGCGGACGTCCGAGATCCCCTCGAAACCCAGCCGCGGCAGTGCGCGCTGCACCGCCTGGCCCTGGGGGTCGAGGATCTCCGGCTTGAGCATGACGTCGACTACGACGCGTGCCACTGGCACTCCCGGTGTGTGGTGCTGAGCAGGTCCCTTCAGACTACCCGCACAAAATTTCTACGCGCGTCGACTTGTAGGAAACTACGTGACGGTCATCACGATCCTGCATCGTCGGGTCCACACACGAAAATTTCCGGGAAAGATTCCGGGTCGTCACCCGAAACCTATTGCGTTCGGACACGCGGAAGGATTTAGTCGGGCTTCACAATGCATTGCACGGCACTGTACAAATGAATTGGCAAGTGCCGCAGGAAGGGACCGATATTCGTGGCGCAGAAGGTCGTGGTCACTCTCTTTGACGACATCGACGGCTCGGAAGCGGCGGAAACGATCGCCTTCGGACTGGACGGCAAGTCGTACGAGATCGACCTGAACAAAGGCAATGCCGACGAACTGCGGAAGGCGCTCGCGCCTTACGTGGAGGCCGGCCGCAAGCGGTCCCGCTCGGGCAAGACGTACCGGCAGACGGAGGTCGCCCCCGACCCGTCGGCCGTGCGGGCCTGGGCCCAGGCCAACAAGATGGAGGTCCCCGCGCGCGGGCGCATCCCCAAGAAGGTCTACGAGGCGTTCACGGCCGCGCAATGACGGCCCGGTGAGCCCCGCCCGACGGCCGGCCATCCGCCCCTCGCGGCAACCGACTTGCGCAGCACCCGGGCTGATCAGTTAGAGTCTGGAGCACGCCGAGGGGCGAGGCCGAAAGGCCCAGCTCACGGAAACATGCGGGTGTAGTTCAGTAGTAGAACATCCCCCTTCCAGGGGGAAGGCGCAGTGTGCGATTCCTGTCACCCGCTCTGCATCGCCGTACCGACCACTCCTGTGGATCAGGTAGGCTGGTGCCCGCACCGATCGGTGAGAGCCGGTCGGGGGCAATTGCGGACGTAGCTCAGCTGGTAGAGCGCAACCTTGCCAAGGTTGAGGTCGCGAGTTCGAACCTCGTCGTCCGCTCGGGAATGAGACCCCGGTCCTGATGGAC
>NZ_JBHUQX010000603.1:0-4189 GCF_042674225.1 Streptomyces sp. NPDC056948 | reverse complement strand
GTCGTCGACAGCCGGCACCCCGTGCTCGTCTGGGAACCCCATCTGCCGGTGCCGCAGTACGTCTTCCCGCGCGCGGACGTCCGCACCGACCTCCTCCGCCCGGCGAAGAACCCGCCCACCGGCAAGCACACCGGCTCCCGGATCTTCTACGACCTCGACGTGGACGGCGAGGTGCGCTCCAACGCGGCCTGGACGTTCCCCGCCGACGACCTGGCCGGTCACATCGCCTTCGAGTGGTTCCTGCGCACCGACACGGGCCTCGACCACTGGTACGAGGAGGACGAGGAGATCTTCATCCACCCCCGCGACCCGCACAAACGCGTGGACGCGCTGCCGAGCAGCCGCCATGTCCGGGTCGAGATCGACGGACAGGTCGTCGCGGACACCCGGGACCCCGTCCTGCTCTTCGAGACCTCCCTGCCGACCCGGTACTACCTCCCCCGCGAGGACGTCCGCCTCGACCTGTTCGACGCCACCGACCACAGCACCGGCTGCCCCTACAAGGGCACCGCCGAGTACTGGTCCTGGCGCGGCGAGGGCGAGGTGCCGCCCAACATCGTCTGGAGCTACGCCGCCCCGCTGCCCGCGGTGGCGGCGGTGCGGGGGCGCGTCGCCTTCTTCAACGAGGCCGTCGACATCACGCTGGACGACGAGCGACTGGACCGCCCGGACACACCGTTCAGCCGGATGCTGCGCAAGAGGTGAACGGTCCCCTCACGGCCTCACCAGCAACTGGAAGTCGAACGTGTAGCGCGACGCCCGGTAGATGTGCTTCCCGTACTCGACCGGGCGTCCGGTGTCGTCGTACGCCGTGCGCTGCATGGTGAGCAGCGCCGCGCCCTCCTCCTCGTCCAGCCGGGCGGCCTCCTGCGCGTCGGCCGCGCGGGCGCCGACGGTCTGGCGGGCGCTGTGCAGGGTGATGCCCGCCGAGCGCATCATCCGGTACAGGCCCGTCGACTCCAGGCGGGCGCTGTCGAGGTCCAGCAGGGCGGACGGCAGGTAGTTGCACAGCAGGGCAACGGGCTGGCCGTGCGTGCTGCGCAGCCGTTCCAGGGCCGTGACCTCGCTGCCCTCCGCGACGCCGAGCGCGGCCGCGACGTCGCAGGACGCCGGGACGACCTCGTTGCGCACGACCTGGGTCGTCGGCCCCTGCCCGGCCGCCTCCAGGTCGTCGTAGAGGCTGCTCAGCTCCAGCGGGCGCTTGACCTGGCTGTGCACCACCTGGGTGCCCACCCCGCGCCGCCGGACCAGCAGCCCCTTGTCGACGAGGGACTGGATGGCCTGGCGGACGGTGGGGCGGGACAGACCGAGGCGCACCGAGAGGTCGACCTCGTTGCCCAGGAGGTTGCCCGGGGTGAGGACCCCGTGCTCGATCGCGGCCTCCAACTGCTGCGCGAGCTGGTGGTACAGCGGCACGGGACTGCCCCGGTCCAGGGCGAAGTCCAGTGAGCTGAGCGCAGGGGCGGCCGTGGTGCGGGCCCGGTCACCGGTCTTCGCCATGGATGAACCCCCCTCCGGGTGTCAGGAGTTGCTCGGGAAACCGAGGTTGATACCGCCGTCGGACGGGTCCGGCCAACGGGTGGTGATGACCTTGCCCTGGGTGTAGAAGGCGATGCCGTCGTTGCCGTAGATGTGCAGGTCGCCGAAGAGCGAGTCCTTCCAGCCGCCGAAGGAGTGGTAGCCGACCGGGACCGGGATCGGCACGTTGACGCCGACCATGCCCGCCTTGACCTCGAGCTGGAAGCGGCGGGCGGCGCCGCCGTCCCGGGTGAAGATCGCGGTGCCGTTGCCCCAGCGGGAGTCGTTGATCAGCTTGATGGCCTCTTCGTACGTCTCCGCGCGCACCACGGCCAGCACCGGGCCGAAGATCTCGTCCCGGTACGCGTCCGCCGTCAGCGGCACCCGGTCCAGTAGCGAGACGCCGAGGAAGAAGCCGTTCTCGTGGCCGTCGACCGAGTAGCCGGTGCCGTCGACGACGACCTCGGCGCCCTGCTCGGCGGCGCTCGCCACGTACGAGGCGACCTTGTCGCGGTGCTCGCGGGTGATCAGCGGGCCCATCTCGCTCGCCGGGTCGTTGCCGGGGCCGATCCTGAGGTTCTTCGCCCGCTCGGTGATCTTGCCGACCAGCTCGTCACCGATGTCGCCGACCGCGACCACGACCGACACGGCCATGCAGCGCTCGCCGGCCGAACCGTACGCCGCGTTGATCGCCTGGTCGGCGGCGAGGTCCAGGTCCGCGTCGGGCAGGACGAGCATGTGGTTCTTGGCGCCGCCCAGGGCCTGCACGCGCTTGCCGTGCTCGACGGCCTTGAGCTGGATGTACTTGGCGATCGGGGTCGAGCCGACGAAGGAGACCGCCTCGATGTCCGGGTGCTCCAGAATGCGGTCCACCGCGACCTTGTCGCCCTGCACGACGTTCAGGACGCCGTCGGGCAGCCCGGCCTCGGAGGCGAGTTCGGCGAGCTTGAAGGAGGCCGACGGGTCCTTCTCGGAGGGCTTCAGCACGAACGTGTTGCCGCAGGCGATGGCCAGCGGGAACATCCACATCGGCACCATCGCCGGGAAGTTGAACGGCGTGATGCCCGCGACCACACCCAGCGGCTGGCGGATCGAGGCCACGTCGACCCGGGTGGAGACCTGGGTGGACAGCTCGCCCTTGAGCTGGACGGAGATCCCGCACGCGAGCTCGACGATCTCCATGCCGCGCGCGACCTCGCCGAGCGCGTCGGAGTGCACCTTGCCGTGCTCGGCGGTGATCAGCTCGGCGATCTCGTCGCGGTGGGCGTCCAGCAGCTCGCGGTACTTGAACAGGATCGCCGTGCGCTTGGCCAGGGAGGACTCGCCCCAGCTTTCGAAGGCGGCCCTGGCGGAGGCGACGGCGGCGTCCACCTCGTCGACGGTCGCGAAGGCGACCTGCTTCTCCTGGGCGCCGGTGGCCGGGTCGTAGACGGGGCCGAAGCGGCCGGAGGTGCCCTCGACGGGCTTGCCGTCGATCCAGTGGGTGAGGGTCTTCATCGTGTGCGGGCCTTTCGTGAGCCTGGGTCAGGGGGGAGTTCAGAGGTGGCGGCGGCGATCGGCGACCTGGCGGTCGTACCGCTCGCGGGCCTCTACGGCGGCCTCGCGGGAGGCGGTCTCGGCCACCGGCACGTCCCACCAGGCCTCGGCCGGGGGAGCGGTCCTGGCCGGGTCGGTCTCGACGTAGACGCACGTCGGCCGGTCGGAGGCGCGGGCCGCGGCCAGTGCCTCGCGCAGCTCGCGCACGGTCTTGGCGCGCAGCACGTCCATGCCGAGGCTGGCGGCGTTGGCGGCCAGGTCGACGGGGAGCGGGGCGCCGGTGAAGGTGCCGTCGGCGGCCCGGAAGCGGTAGGCGGTGCCGAAGCGCTCGCCGCCGGTCTCCTCCGACAGACCGCCGATGGAGGCGTAGCCGTGGTTCTGGATGAGGACGATGTTGACGGGCAGGCCCTCCTGGACGGCCGTGACGATCTCCGTCGGCATCATCAGGTAGGTGCCGTCGCCGACCAGCGCCCAGACCGGGGTGCCCGGAGCGGCCTGCTGGACGCCGATGCCGGCCGGGATCTCGTAGCCCATGCAGGAGTAGCCGTACTCCAGGTGGTACTGGCGCGGGCTGCGGGAGCGCCACAGCTTGTGCAGATCGCCCGGGAGTGAACCGGCGGCGTTGATCACCACGTCGTCGTCGCCGACGGCCGCGTCCAGCGCGCCGAGCACCTGCGTCTGGGTCGGCACGGCGTTCTCGTCGTCGGCGCGGTAGACGGCCTCGACGACCTCGTCCCAGCGGTCCTTGCCCGAGCGGTACTCCGCCTCGTACGTCTCGCTCACGCGGTGACCGGAGAGCGCCTCCAGGAGCTTCTCCAGGCCGGACCGCGCGTCACAGACCAGTGTGCGCGCGGCCAGCTTGTGCGCGTCGAAGCCGGTGATGTTGAGGTTGAGGAACCGCACCTCCGGATTCCGGAAGAGCGTGCCGGAGGCCGTGGTGAAGTCCGTGTAGCGGGTGCCCACACCGATCACGAGGTCGGCGGTGCGGGCGACGTCGTCGCTGACCGCCGTGCCGGTGTGGCCGATGCCGCCGAGGTCGGCGGGGTGGTCGTGCCGCAGCGAGCCCTTGCCGGCCTGGGTGGAGGCGACGGGGATGCCGGTGGCCTCCACGAACGCCTTCAGGGCCTCCTCGGCC
>NZ_JBHUQX010000602.1:0-4207 GCF_042674225.1 Streptomyces sp. NPDC056948 | reverse complement strand
GGACGAGCCCCTCGGCCCGCCCGGGCGCCGTCGCCCATCGCACGCGACACGGTGTCACCCGGTCACGCCCGTCGCCGCAGCAGCCGCAGCAGATCCGCGTTGTGCCCCCGCCGCGCCCAGGCGATGAGGGCGAGCGGCACGATCAGGATGAGCGGCGTCGCCGCGTACTGCCCGTCGAACACGGCTACCTGCACGACGAACGCGCCCACCATCAACGCGCTCAGCGCCATCGCCGCCACCGACTGGAGCACCGGGATCAACAGGGCGACCGCTCCGGCCAGTTCGAGCGCCCCGATGGTGTACATCCCCGCGCTGCCCCAGCCGAGCTTCTCGAAGGACTCGGCGGCGGACGGGTGCGCGATCAGCTTGGGCAGGGCGCTCGGGATCGCGTAGATGAGGGCGAGCAGCACCTGCAGACCGCGCAGGGCGATCCGGGCGCGCCGCCCGCGAGCGGTCGCGGACTCGGCGACGACGACTCCGGCAGAAGCGGAGGCGGCGGTGACGGGAGCGGTGGTCTCTGACATGGAGGTCTCCTGTGGGAAGCGGTCCGTGGTGGTGTCGAAGAGGTAGACCGCCACTCGCCCTCGAACTCATCGCCGCCCAGCGGAATTTCTGCCCTTCCGGCTCGACTTCGCCCGAAGCCCGCCCGGCCCCGCCCCTCACGGGCAGAGCCGCCGGAGCCTCTCCCCCGGGTAAGGCGTCGTCCTGCTCACCCCCTGAACTCGACGGTAGAAGTCCGTCATCACGGCCGCGACCGGGGCGTTGCGGCGGAGGATCTCCGCCGTCCCGGGTGGCGCGCCGGAGGCCTGTCGCCCTTCGGCCCATGCCTGGATCAGTGCCCCACGTTCCTCCCAGTCGCCCGCGTACAGGGCGGTGATCAGCCAGTTCACCAGGAAACTGGCCGTGTAGCAGCGGTCGTAGGTGCTGTGCCGGTCGTAGAAGTCGGCCTCGGTGCGCGAGAGGTCGAAGCGGGTGGACAGGGCGAGGCCGTAGTCGGCGAAGTACAGGCGCCGGCCGTCGGTGAGGATGTTCTCGAAGTGGGCGTCGAAGTGGAGCAGCCCGCGGCTGTTCATGAAGGACGTACCGACCCGCAGTTCCTTCTCCACCAGGGAACAGGCCCGGTCGAGCTCCTCACCACCGGCTCGCACCTGAGCCGTCAGCCATGCGTGGAGCGTCTGGGGGACGTACTCCAGGAACAGTGCGACGCTCGCCGAGGACTGTTGCAGGGCCTCGATCCGCCGCCGTACTTCCGCGCTCCCTCCCCAGTAGTCCACGGCCTTGTCCACATCGGCGAGTTCCTCCGTCAGGCCAGGCGCCTCGTCCGGCATGACGCGCCAGTGGTACATCAGGGGAAAGCCCTGGAACTGCCCGGAGAGCACCCAGTTCGTGGTCATGGTGTGGACGGCGACTTCCCGCCACGCTCCGAACCCGGGCCCGCCGACGCCGTACTGGCAGACCATCGGCAGCCCGAACACGTTGGCCGTGGACCGGAGGTGTTCCGGCCGTCGCTCCAGGTCCGTGAGGGGCACCCGCTTCACGAAGACCGGCGTACCGGACACGTCCAGCCGGGCCGACTTCCCTCCGATGCCGGTGCCCAGCGGCACGGCCGCGTCCACCAGCTCGCGCAGTTCGGCGTCCCCGCGCAGTGCCAGGGACGTCGAGACCGTGTCATAGCCGATGAGACGCCCGGGCTCCGCCACCCGCTACGCCCCCTTCCGCACCTCGGTCGCCTGGGCCGCCCGCACCGCCCTCACCCATATCCCGTCCTCCGCCAGATACCGGTCCACCTTCAGGCCCGCTTCCTCCAGCGCCTCCTCGAACTGATCCTTGGTCAGCGGTCGTGCCCGGAACGTCTGTGTCCAGACCGCGTCCGGGAACTCGTACTCCGCGCGCACCGAGTTGACCCCGTCGCCGACCGGCTCCGCCGACACGATGCGCACGGTGAAGCCGCTGGGGTCCACGCGCTCGCGCGGCAGGTTCGTGTGATAGTCCGCGCCCTCCCGCTGGATCAGCACGCTGCCGCCCTCCGCGACATGGCGCACACAGGTGCGCAGTAAGCCCCGCCGCACCTCGACGTCCCCCACGTGCACGAGGAACGACGCGAGCAGCACCACGTCGAACGTCTCGCCCAGGTCCAGGTCCTCGATCGGGCTGCAGATCGTCCGCGCCCCGCGCACGCGCTCCAGCATCTCGGCGGACTCGTCCACCGACGTGACCGTGAAGCCGCGCTCCAGCAGTCCATGGGTCATGCGACCGACCCCGCTGCCCAGCTCCAGGATGCGCGCGCCCTTGGGCACCGCCGCGGCGATGATGTCCGGCTCGTCCCCGACGGGCAGTCGTGAGTAGAGCTCCACCGCGCAGCCGTCCGGGGTGATGGCCCCGGGTCCCGTCCCCTCGTACCCCTCACGCATTTTCATCTCCATGCCCGCCCAACGGGCCGCGCCCGCACGCCAGTTCCCGTCCCGGCCGCCTTCACCCGACCGAGTGAACGATGTCCCGCACGGGTCCCGGCTTCGGCCGGCACGGGTCCCGGATGTGACCCGCACAGGTCCCGGCTCCCCCTGGTGGTCCGCATCCGCGGCGGAGAGTACGTTGCAATCAGGAGTGGAGATCGCGATGCGTACAGGCAGTGAACCGACGACTGCGCGCAGTGCCCTGCGGGCGCGTTTCTGGCTGAGCGTGTGGGGACTGGTCTGGGCACTCTTCGGGACGATCGCGTTCACGCTCGCCGGGCGGCCCGGCTGGGCCATCGCCTGCGGTGTGCTGCTGCTGGTCGTCACGATCGACCTGGCCGTCGTCCTCAGACACATCCGCCAGGGCCCGCACTGGCAGCCGGGGCCCGACATCCCGCCCTACCGGCCACCCGAGGACCGCCCCTGAGGCGGACGACGCAGACGAAGCAGACAGGGACAGCCGCTCACGAGTCGAAGCGCGCGGCCTTCTGGAACTGCGGGTTCGGGTCCAGCGCGGCCGCCAGGCGGAAATGGCGTTTCGCCTGGTCGGGGCGGCCCTGCCGCTCATAGGTGCGGGCGAGCGCGAAGTGCGCGAACGCGTTGTCCGGCTCACGCTCCAGGACGATCGAGAACTCGAGCTCCGCCGGCCGCAGCTGCGCCGCCGCGAAGAAGGCACGCGCGCGCAGCAGTCGCGGGGTTCTCCGGGTGCGCGGCGATGACTCCGTCGAGCAGCTTCACCGCGCCCCGCGGGTCCCGCGCGGCGAGCAGGTGCTCGGCGGCGCGGAAGTCGATGACGTGCGTCTCCGGGGTACGTCCGGTGGAACCGCTGGTCTCGGGCACGGCAGAGTCCTTCCCTCACTGGAAAGGTTCAACGCCCCCTCGGGGTGCCGCTATTCCTGAGGGGCCGGTCGCCCCTGAGGGTCCGGTCGCCCCTGAGGGTCCGGTCGCCCCTGAGGGTCCGGTCGCCCCTGAGGGTCCGGCCGGGACGCGTGGGACCTGCGTGCCAGCTCGGCCCACACGTCCTTCACGCGGCGCTCCAGTTCCTCCAGCGGGACGTCGTTGTCGACGACGACGTCCGCGATCTCCCGGCGCTGCTCGCGCGTCGCCTGGGCGGCCATCCGCGCGTGTGCGTCCTCCTCGGTCATGCCGCGCAGTCGTACGAGCCGGTCGAGTTGGGTCTCCGGGGCCGCGTCGACGACGATGACGAGGTCGTACAGCGGTGCGAGGCCGTTCTCCGTGAGGAGCGGGACGTCGTGGACGACGACCGCGTCCTCGGCGGCGGCCTCCTCCAGCTCGCGGGAGCGGGCACCCACCAGCGGGTGCACGATCGAGTTGAGGGTGGCGAGTCTCGCCGCGTCGGCGAAGACGATGGAGCCCAGCTTGGGGCGGTCCAGACTGCCGTCGGGGGCGAGCACCTGCTCACCGAAGGCCTCCACGACCGCGGCGAGACCCGGGGTCCCCGGCGCGACGACCTCCCGCGCGATGCGGTCCGCGTCGATCAGCACGGCCCCGCAAGCGACGAGCAGCCGTGACACCTCACTCTTGCCGGCACCGATGCCGCCGGTCAGGCCAACCTTCAACATGCCTGGAAGCCTAGACGCTCCGCTTGGGGGAAGTTCGGGAGGCGGTGCAGACGGTGCGGGCCCTCCGAGGGCGGTCGCGCAGTTCCCCGCGCCCCAATAGGGGCGCGTCGCAGAAGGACCCCAGCCCCCCGCAGGTGTGGCCCACACGCACCCCCCCGAAGCGATAGAAAA
>NZ_JBHUQX010000601.1:0-4215 GCF_042674225.1 Streptomyces sp. NPDC056948 | reverse complement strand
GGCCACCAATCCGTACCTTCGCGTGCCGGACGAACTGCGGGAACCGGAGGACGCGCGGCCCGGCGACGCGCGCCGGGGCCGGCAGGACGAAGAGCGGTCGGACGCGGCGGCCACCGAGCCCGGGAACGGCGACGTGTACGGCGCGCCCACCGTGGCGCGGCCGGTCGGGCCCCCTCCGCGGGGCCCCCGCCAGCCGCCCGGGCCGCGGGGCGGGAACGGGCCGCCGGCCCGGCCGGACGACGGGCCACCGCCCCCGCCTCCTCCCCCGCCGCCGCGGAAACCGCGCGGCGGAAGGTGGTCCCCGGAGCTCCCCGGAGATCCGTAGAGATTCCCGGGGCCTCCGGAAGCGGAGGCACTCCATACCGGTACGCAAGATTCACGCCATCGACACGACACCCAGTGTTCGCTGTCCGCCAGCCGGACCTCACGGGCGGTGTGACCTGCCTGCCCGATACGGTGGAACCACCATGAGCGCATCGCAGACCTCGTCCTCTGACGTCCCCACCCTCCTTGTCAAGATCTTCGGCAAGGACAGGCCGGGCATCACGGCCGGCCTCTTCGACACTCTCGCCGCCTACTCCGTCGACGTCGTCGACATCGAGCAGGTCGTCACCCGTGGCCGGATGGTGCTGTGCGCGCTCGTGACCGAGCCGCCCCCCGGTCTCGAGGGAGATCTGCGGGCGACCGTCCACAGCTGGGCCGAGTCGATGAAGATGCAGGCGGAGATCATCTCCGGCCTCGGCGACAACCGGCCGCGCGGACTGGGCCGCTCCCTGGTCACCGTGCTCGGGCATCCGCTCACCTCGGAGGCGACCGCCGCGGTCACCGCGCGGATCACCAGGACCGGCGGCAACATCGACCGTATCTTCCGGCTCGCCAAGTACCCCGTGACCGCGGTCGAGTTCGCCGTGTCCGGCGTGGAGACCGAGCCGCTGCGCACCGCCCTGGCACCCGACGCGGCGAAGCTCGGCATCGACGTCGCGGTCGTCGCCGCCGGTCTGTACCGGCGTGCGCAGCGCCTGGTCGTCATGGACGTCGACTCGACGCTCATCCAGGACGAGGTCATCGAACTGTTCGCCGCGCACGCCGGCTGCGAGGACAAGGTCGCCGAGGTGACGGCGGCCGCGATGCGCGGGGAGCTGGACTTCGAGCAGTCCCTGCACGCGCGCGTGGCGCTGCTGGAGGGGCTGGACGCCTCGGTGGTGGACAAGGTGCGCAGCGAGGTGCGGCTGACGCCGGGCGCCCGCACCCTGATCCGTACGCTGAAGCGGCTCGGCTACCAAGTCGGTGTGGTCTCGGGCGGGTTCACCCAGGTCACCGACGATCTGAAGGAGCGGCTGGGGCTGGACTTCGCCCACGCCAACACGCTGGAGATCGTCGACGGCAGGCTGACGGGCAAGGTCACCGGCGAGATCGTCGACCGCGCGGGCAAGGCCCGGCTGCTGCGCCGGTTCGCGGCGGAGGCGGGCGTGCCGCTGTCGCAGACCGTGGCGATCGGTGACGGTGCGAACGACCTGGACATGCTGAACGCGGCCGGTCTGGGCGTCGCCTTCAATGCCAAGCCGGTGGTGCGCGAGGCCGCGCACACCGCGGTGAACTTCCCGTTCCTGGACACGGTCCTGTACCTGCTGGGCGTCACGCGCGAAGAGGTCGAGGCGGCGGACACCCTCGACACGGTCTGAAGCAGGCAGGAGGGGCCCGGCACCGTACCCGTGCCGGGCCCCCTGTCACGGCCCCACTGTCACGCGGAGACGGTCACTCGGTCGGCGCCCAGTAGTCCCGCAGCGCGGCCGCGCCCGGCTCCACGCTCTTCCACGAGCCGGTGAACGACAGGACGGCGAAGGCGGCGGCCGGGAACCCCCGGCGGTCCATCCGCTCGCGGGCGTCGTCCTCGGCCGAGCCCGCCAGGACGTCGGCGAGACCCTGGATGCCCGGGTTGTGGCCGATCATGAGGACGTTCTGCACGTCGTCGGGGGTCTCGTTGAGCACGGCGATCAGTTCGCCCGGCGAGGCCTCGTAGATCCGCTCTTCGTAGACGGTTTTCGGCCGATGCGGGAACTCATGGACGGCGAGCTTCCAGGTCTCCCGGGTCCGGACCGCGGTGGAGCACAGGGCCAGGTCGACGGGGAGGCCGGTGTCGGCCAGCCTGCGCCCGGCCTCCGCCGCTTCTTTTCGGCCCCGGTCGGCAAGCGGACGCTCGTGATCGGTCACCTGTGGCCAGTCGGCTTTCGCATGGCGGAAGAGGACAATCGTGCGGGGTTCTGCGACGCTCATGAGATCCAGCTTCGCATGAAACACGCCATGGGGCGCCAGGAGTTGACCACCGGCTTCGGCCGTGCTCAGCGGGCTGTGAGCTGCTGCAGTCGCTCGAAGAGGTGGGTGACCACGGGGTCACCGGCGGCCGCGTGGGCCTCGGACGGGTTCAGGATCAGGACGAGCAGCGCGGTGAAGAGAAGCGCCGGCAGGGCCAGGGCCCACCAGGGAAGCCGGCTGTCGGCGCCGGACCGGGTCGCCGGGTGGGGCGGGGTCTGCGTAGGGGCCGACATGGGTGCCTCCGCTCTTCGAGTGGCCGGTGGCCCCCGTCTCACGGCCACACCTCGAAGTTACGGAATCCGCGGCAGCCAACCCATCCGGTGACCCACCCACTTGACCCTGACCCTCACCCCCTAGGGGACAGGGGGGCTAGCCCCACCATCGGCGAGGCCGGGGCCGGTCACGGCGAGGCGAGCGTCGCGATGACGGCGATGACGATGAAGATCGCGAAGAATGCGCCGAACACGAGCAGCATCTTCTTCTGACCATGCTGGGGATTCGGATCGAGCACTGGCATGCGGCAAGTGTCGCACTCACCCCGAGCGCGGCACGCTCCGGGGTGAGGCCGACGCGACGCGGCCGGTTCAGCGGTCCGCCTCGTCCTCCACCGTGCGGTTGCGGCCCGCCAGCCAGCCGACGGCCATCTGCGGGATCATCAGGGCGCTCATCAGCGTGATCGGCAGGCCCCAGCCGCCGCTGTGCTGGTAGAGGACGCCCACCAGGAGCGGTCCCGGGATGGAGATGAGGTAGCCGGTGCTCTGCGCGAACGCCGAGAGCTGGGCCACGCCCGGGCCGGTCCTGGCCCGCATGCCGACCATGGTGAGGGCGAGGGGGAAGGCGCAGTTCGCGACGCCGAGCAGCAGGGCCCAGGCCCAGGCGCCGCCGGCCGGCGCGAGATACAGCCCGGCGTAGCCGGCGAGGCCGCAGACGCCCAGGGCGAGCACGATCGGGCCCTGGTGCGGCAGCCGCGTGGCCAGGCGGGGTATGACGAAGGCCAGGGGCACGCCCATCGCCATGGTGAGTGCCAGCAGCAGCCCTGCGGTGCCGGCGGCCACACCGGCGTCCCGGAAGATCTGCGCCATCCAGCCCATCGTGATGTAGGCGGCGGTGGCCTGGAGCCCGAAGAAGACGGCCAGCGCCCAGGCGGTACGGCTCCGGGTGATCCGCAGCCGCGGCGCCTCCCCGCGCGCGGGGTCCGACGCGGCGGGGGCCGAGGTCTTCTCTCGCCCCGCTTCCGACCGGTCCTCGCGCCCGGCTTCCGTCCGAACGGAGGCCGGGTTCCCGGGATCCCGCGTCGCCCCGTCGCCGTCGGCCCGCCGCCCCGGCCCGGACGCCGCCGCGCGCCCCCGTACGAACGGCAGCCACGGCAGGATCGCCGCCACGGCGAGCCCCGCCCACAGGGCCAGGCCGGACTGCCAGCCGCCGGCCAGCGCGTCGGACACGGGCACCGTGATCGCGGCCGCGAGGGACGTGCCCAGGGCCAGCGCCATGGAGTACAGGCCGGTCATGGAGCCGACGCGGTCGGGGAACCACTGCTTGACGATGGCCGGCATCAGGACGTTGCTGACCGCGATGCCCATGAGGGCGAGGGCACTGGCGGCCAGGAAGCCGGCCGTGCCGCCGGCGTAGGGCCGGATCGCCAGGCCGGTGGCGATGGCGACCATGCCGGCGCACACCACGGCGCCCGCTCCGAAGCGGCGGGCGAGCCGCGGGGCCATGACGCCGAAGACGGCGAAGCACAGCGGCGGCACGGAGGTGAGCAGTCCGGCCACGCTGCCGCTCATGCCGAGCCCGTCGCGGACCTCCTCCAGGAGGGCGCCGAGGCTGGTGATGGCGGGCCGGAGGTTCAGGGCGGACAACACGATGCCGAGGACGAGCAGCCGTGCCGGCCACGCGCGCGTG